>JADZAN010000031.1 GCA_020852815.1 Gemmatimonadaceae bacterium
CCAAGGCACAGCAGATCCTCGTCAACGAGTTGAACCTCGACCCGATGGCGACGATGCGCTTTGCCATGACGCTTTCCGAAGTTTGCCAGAACATCGTGGAACACGCGCAGACCATGGGGTGGGTGGCAGTGCAGACGTACCGCTATCGCCAGCGACTGGGGCGGCGCGTGGTGGTCATCGCCGTCTGTGACGCCGGCATCGGCTTCCGTCGCTCGCTGGAAAGCGCGCCCGGGCGAAAGCTGAGCGACCGGTGGGACGACGGCATGGCGCTCGAAGAAGCGGTGATTCGTGGCGTGAGTCGATTCCGTGATCCGGGACGAGGGCAAGGGCTCGCCGGGGTCCGCCGATACGTGGGGCGGTGGGACGGGAAACTCTCCGTGCGAAGCGGCACGGCGCGCATCTCGCTCGTTCCCCCATGGGACGACGACCTCCCGATGCGCGAACACCTGTCTCCCCTTCCTGGGGCACAAGTCCAGATCACGATTCCGGAACGGGTACCCCAGAAGTGATCTACCACATCAACGTCAGCTCCGTCCTTCGCAAGACGGTATGCGACCTGTACACGAACCTGGTCACGCGCCCCACCGGGGTCGCCGTGCGCCAGGCGATCGAGGCAGCGCTCGCGGAACTCCCAGAGCCTAACGTCACCGTCATCGACTTTGCCCAGGTGAAGATGCTCGACTTCTCCTGTGCCGACGAAGTGGTCGGGAAGCTCCTGGACTACTACCAGAACCTCACCGAGCAGCCGCAGCGATACTTCCTCATCCGCGGCGTGCATGACGGCCACCTCGAGGCCATCGAGGCGGTGCTCGAGCGCTACGACCTGGCGGTGATCGTCGAAGGCGAGGACGGGAGCCTGCAACTCGTGGGAACGCTCGACGACGGCGCGCGCCGCGCGTGGCAGGTGGTGAACCGTCACGGGCGGGTCAAGGCGCAGGAGGTGGAAGTGGAACTCGGCGCCCCCGCCGGGACGACCTCCCGCGTCCTCGACCACCTCTCGGCGCGCCGACTCGTTATGCGCCGCGACGACGGCTACGTCTCGCTCTCGCTTGCCCTGTAGCGTGCGCGCCGGCGCACGCTCCCGATCGCGAGGGACGCCGTGAGTCTCGCCTCCAGCCCTCCCCTGCAGGTGGTCGGCTTCTGGGCCACGCGACGCGGCGACGCCGATCGTGGCCCGCTGGTGAAGCTCCGCCCCGACGACGCCGCCGCGCGCCTCCTCAACGAGGGAGACCTCGTCTGGGTCGAGGGGCCGCGACGGCAGGAGCTGGCCACGGTCGCGCTCGACGCCACGCTCCCGCGCGGTGGTGTGGCGGTGCGCGACATCGCGGGGATCGCAGTCTCGGAAGTGGTGCGACTCGTACACCCGGAGCGCGGGCGGCCTCGGCCATGACGCGCTCGATCGGGAACTGACGCCGGGCGCCCCTCGGTCGTCCTACTTCACGGTTGCTAGCTTATGGCCCCGTGATCCGATTCGCCTCCGTTTCCAAAGAGTATCCGCGCACCGGCGTCGCGCTCAACGACGTCTCGTTCACCGTGAACAAGGGAGAGTTCGTCTTCCTCACGGGGCCGAGTGGCGCCGGCAAGAGCACGATCCTCAAGCTGATCTACTTCGACGAACTCCCGACCCGCGGCGACGTGTGGGTGAGCGGAACACGCTCGAAGGGAGTGTCGCGCAAGGACATTCCGCTTCTGCGGCGCAAGCTGGGCGTCGTCTTCCAGGACTTTCGCCTGCTGGAGGACCGCACGGTGGAGCAGAACGTTGCCTTCGCCCTCGAGGTGATCGGGACGGCGCAGGAGAAGATCCACCCGAAGGTGTCGCGCCTGCTCACGCAGGTGGGGCTCGCCTCCAAGTCGACGAACTTTCCCCGCGAGCTGAGCGGCGGCGAGCAACAGCGCGTCGCCATTGCGCGCGCCCTTGCCAACGACCCGTTCGTCCTCGTGGCCGACGAACCGACGGGGAACCTCGACGATCGCGCCACGCGCGGCGTGTTCCAGTTGCTGCGGGAGATCCACGCGGCGGGAACGGCGGTGGTGATGGCGACGCACAACCTCGAACTGGTGAAGCGCGCAGAGCTGCGCGTACTGGAGATCAACCGCGGGCAGGTGGTGTTCGACAGCGCCGACGAGAAGCGCCGCGCGCCGGAGCTGACGCCATGAGCGCGCGGCACCGGTCAGGCGGCGGCGACGCGGCGCGCGGAGTGACGCGCGGAGTGGCGCGCGGCGTGGCGCGCGGAGTGGCGCCATGAAGCTGGCCGTCCGCGAGGCGATGCTGGGCTTCCGGCGTGCGCCGCTCCTGAGCGCGCTGAGCATCACGACGATCGCCTTTTCGTTGTTTGCCTTCGGGCTGTTCTCGCTGGTGGCGCTCAACATCCGCCACACGCTGAGCGCGCTCGAGAGCCGCGTGGAGATCCGGGCCTTCCTCGCGGACTCCACCTCCGCCGAGGCGATTGCCCTGGCGATGGGCGACATCGGGGCCATGCCCGAGGTGGCGCGCGTGGAGTACGTGACGCCGGAGCAGGCGCTCGAGCGGGCGCGCAAGGAGCTGGGGGAGTTCCGCGACGTCTTCGAGAACGGCTTCCTCCCGGCCTCGCTCGACATCCGCCTGCGTGACGGCTTCCGCGACCCCAACTCGGTAAAGCGGATCGCCGACACGGTGAAGGCACAACCGATCGTGGATGACGTGCGCTTTGGCGAGGAGTGGGTGCAAAAGCTCTACAGCATCCGCAACGTCGCCACGGCGGCGGGGATCATCCTCGGGCTGGCCTTTGCCGCGGTCTCGATCATCGTCATCGGGGCGACGATCCGCATGGCGGTGATGGCGCGCGCGCGAGAGATCTCGATCATGCGCCTGGTGGGGGCGACGGACGGCTTCATTCGTCGCCCCTTCCTCATCGAGGGCTTCGTGAAGGGGGTGCTGGGCGGGGTGCTGGCGCTGGCGCTCACGTGGATCGCCGCATCGCTGATCTCGCGCTACTTCATCCGCACCGAGTTCTTCGGCACGCGGTTGGCGCTGCTGGGGTTGCTGGGTGGCGCGGTGATTGGCGTCCTGGGAAGTGCGCTCTCGGTCGGGCGCCAGATTCGCCGCGTCACGTGAGGCGATGGATGCAGCTGGCGGCGTGCGCGGCGCTCCTGGTCACGGGGGCGCCTGGCGTGCTGCGGGCGCAGAGTGCCGAGCAGCGGTTGCGGCAACAGCGCGAGGAGCTCGACGCCATCCGTCGTGAGCGTGCGGACCTTCAGTCGCGCCTGCAGGAGCTGCAGGGAAAAGCGCACGACCTGCGGGACGAGGCGCAGAACCTCCATCGGCAGGCGGAGGTGACGGGACGCCTGGTGCGCTCGCTCGACGCGCAGCTCGTCTCGATCACGTCGGACGTCGATTCGGCCACGCGGTCGCTCACGCGGGCCGAGGGCGAGGTGCAGACGCGGCGTGGAACGCTCAAGCGTCGCGTGGTCGACATCTACAAGCGCGGGCCGCTGTACACCACCGAGGCGCTGCTGTCGGCGCGCACGTTCGGCGAACTCGTGGGGCGCTACAAGTACCTGCACGAGCTGGCGCTCCACGACCGCGCCGTGGTGCATCGCGTCGAGCTGCTGTACCGCGAGATCGAGCAGCAACGCGCGCTGTTGCTCAAGCTGCAGGACGAGCTGCGCCGCAACCGCGAGGAGAAGTCGCTCGAGGAGCAGCGACTGCGCTCGCTGGAAGGCGTGCGCTCGCGCAACCTGGAGCAGGTGCAAGCGTCGCAGAAGCAGATCCAGGATCGCCTGGCGCGCATCCAGCGCGACGAACAGCGGCTGTCGCAGCTCCTGGCGTCGCTGGAGGAGGCACGCCGGCGCAACGAGTCGCGCCCCAACGCGCCGGCGCCGACCACGAGCACGCTCAAGACGGCGGACTTCGGGAAGCTCGACTGGCCGGTGGAGGGCGAGATCATCTATCGGTTCGGGCGGGTGATCAACCCGAACAACACGACGATTCGCTGGAACGGGATCGGCATTCGCGCCGCGCAGGGGACGGCGGTGAAGGCGATTGCGGCTGGCGAGGTGATGGTGGCCGACCCGATCGGGACGTACGGGCTCACAGTGATCGTGCAGCACGGCGGCGGCGACTACTCCGTTTACGGGTCCCTGTCGCGCGCCGACGTGCGCAAGGGCGACAAGCTGTCGAAGGGCGAGACGCTGGGCGCCGTGGGTCGCGCCGATCCGGAGATGGATCCGCACCTGCATCTCGAGATACGTCCCAAGGGGCGGGCGACAGATCCGCTGGCGTGGCTGGCGATGAGGGCGGGGCGGTAGGGCGAAAAGGGAGACGGGAGTGCGCGCGGGGGGGGTGGCGCGCGTGGGGGGATGGGAGGCGGCGGGGCATGGGTGAGGCGCGGGTTTCTAGGGGGCGTGTGTCTCGGTAAAGTTCTCGTCCGCTCCCTTCTGCTCCAGTCCCTCCCCACGACGCGCCATCGCTCTTGCGCATGCCGAAAGAATCTCGGCCCTCCCCCTCCCCCTCCCCGTCTCCCTTCCCGGACATTGGCCCGTTAGGCGCGCACGTGTCGACGGCGGGCGGGGTCGCATCGGCGGTGCCGCGCGCGAAGGCGATTGCGGCGACGGCGATGCAACTGTTCACGAAACAAGCGAACCAGTGGAAGGAGCCGGCGATATCGCCGGATGCTCGCGCGACCTACCTCGCGACGCTGGCCGAGACGGCGGTCGTGGTGGCCAATGCCCACGATTCGTATCTCATCAACCTGGGGTCGCCCGATCCGGTGCTCTGGCACCGGTCTCTGATCTCGTTCGTGTCGGAACTCAGGCGGTGCGAGACCTTGCAGCTGAAGTACCTGGTGTCGCACCCCGGGAACTTCATGGACGACCGCTCGAGCGGGATCGCTCGCAACGCCGAGGCCATCAGCATTGCGCTCGAGGTCGTCCCGGGCAATGTCACGCTGCTGCTGGAGACGACGGCGGGGAGCGGGACGGCGATCGGGGCGAACTTCGAGGAGATGGCGCTCCTGCTGGCGTCGATCGATGCGTCGGTGCGCGGTCGCGTGGGAGTCTGCGTCGACACGGCGCACATCTTCGCGGCCGGCTATGACCTGGTGAACGCCTACGATGACGTCTGGAAACGCTTTGGCGACACGATCGGCTTTGAACGGTTGGGGATGATGCACCTCAACGACTCCAAGGCGCCGTTCGGCTCGCGCAAGGATCGCCATGAGCTGATCGGCGAAGGCGCCATCGGCGAAGGAGCCTTTCGTCGCATCATGACCGACGACCGCCTGCGCCGTATCGCCAAAGTCATCGAGACGCCCAAGGGTGACGAGCCCGAGGTGATGGACACGCGCATGCTGGAGCGGCTGCGCGGGTATGCGCGGGGCGAATAGGGCTCGAACGCGAGTAGCTGCTGCGGCGTACTGGGACAACTGCAAGTTCAAGAGCCTTGAACACGGAGTAGCTGTGTTGAAAGTCAAGCGGTGGTGGCCAGTCCGGGCTGCCACCGCTGCTGCGTCTTGAGCATCGCGTTGAGGATCGTGAGCAGGCGCCGGATGCAGGCGGTGAGCGCCAGCTTC
>JADZAN010000032.1 GCA_020852815.1 Gemmatimonadaceae bacterium
CGCACTGTACGTGACATAGGCGACCGGCTCCGTCGTGTTGTGGCTCTGGTCCGTCGGCTCGTCCGGCGGCGTAACCCACGTTACCACGACCGCGAGCCGGTCGCTTCATTCTGACTGACCCCAATTTTGGAGGAGCCCATTTGGGGGGCGGGGGCTGGTTGCGGGCGCGGCGCTAGGTCGCGCACTCGGCGCCGAATCGGTCGGGCTCGTAACCGCTTCCTGGGCACTGACAACGGGGCTTCCGCCCTATGATGCGGCGCGCGCGACGAGCTGGAGGGCGGAGGTGCGGGGTGGCCGCCCATAGTCCCGCAACATCGGGGTCAGAGTCACCGAGAATTTGGTTCGCTGACTCTGACCCCAATCTGGATGTGACCCCGATTTGGATGACCTCGATTTGGGGGGGCTAGAGGAGGGCGCGGAGGTGGGTGACGCAGGCGGCGCCGAGTCGGTCGGGGGCGTAGCCGCCCTCGAGCGCGCTGACGAGGCGGCCTCCGCACCATGCGGCGGCGCGCTCTACGAGCTGGCGGGTGAGCGCGTCGACATGCTCGTGCTCGAGGGTGAAGCCGCCCAGGGGATCGCCGTTGAGGGAGTCGAAGCCGGCGGAGACGAGGATGAGGTCGGGGATCCAGGAGGTCGTCGCGGCGTCGACGGCGCGCGTGAGGGCGTCGACGTAGCGCTGGGCGGGGAGACCGGGGGGCATGGGGACGTTCCAGACGGAACCGTGCGGGCCGCGGTCCTCGGCGGGGCCGGTGCCGGGGTACCAGGGCCACTGGTGCATGGAGACGAAATGGATGTCAGGCTCCTGCTCCACCAGGGCCTGCGTCCCGTTGCCATGGTGCACGTCCCAGTCGATGATGAGGACGCGCCGTGCGCCATGCCGCATCCGTGCGTAGTGCGCAGCAATGGCGACGTTGCCGAAGAGGCAGAAGCCCATGGCGCGAGCGCGCAGCGCGTGATGTCCCGGCGGGCGCACGGCGGCGAAGCTGCGCAGCACGCGCCCCTCGAACGCCAGGTCGACGCCATCGAGCACGGCGCCGCATGCGGCGCGCGCAGCGTCGCACGATCCCTCGCTGGCCACGGTGTCGGCGTCGAGGTGCCCGCCGCCGCCAGTTGCAACCGCTGCGGCATGCGCGATGTAGGCCGAGTCGTGCACGATGGCCAGTTCCTCCACCGTGGCGTGCCGCGCCTCGAGATGCTCGAGCGCCTGATAGAGGTCGAAGTCGTTGCGCAGCGCGCGCGGGATGGCACGCAGGCGGCCGACGTGCTCGGGGTGACTCCACCCGGTATCGTGTCGGCCGCAGTCGGCATGGCTGATGTAGGCGACGGTCATCGGGCTCCGCGCAGTCGGCGTGACGACCACTCAACGAGGAGTGCGGTGAGGAAGATGGCGAAGAGGAGTGCATCCCAGGGCGTGGTTCCCTGCGCGCCGTGCGTCGCCGACGCGCCGGCGCCTGGGCGCCCGAGCGCGGAGACGAGGGCGGCGTAGGGCGCCTCGTCGACGACGGGCGCCTCCGCCAGCTGCACGAGGGGCGCGTAGGCGACGGACGAGACGAGCGATGACCACCACGCGCGGTGCGCCGCGGGGGCCTCGTCGTCGCCGGCCATGCGCCAACGCCAGGTGTCGTCATAGCCGACGAGGATGGCGCGACCGGCCTCGACGCGCGCGGCAACGACGCGCGCCTCGCGACCGGTGCGGTCGAGGACGACGGCGTCGCGCTCGATGGCGGAGAGCGCCACGCCATCCAGGGCGCGCCGCGGCGCATCCGATGCCAGGGCGCCGAGGCGCGGCGTCACGAGCGCACCCAGACGAGCGGGGAGGAGTGCGGCGATGGCGGGGATGGACGCCGCGCCCCGCGCCACGATGACGCCGCCGCCGCTGCGGACAAAGCGGGCGATCGCCGGTGCATAGGGCGCGGCGGTCCTGTCGAGCGCGATGACGGCGGCGTAGTGCGCCGTGTCGATGACGAAGGCACTCCCCTGCCTAACGTCTACGTTGGGAGCGACGCGGAAGCGCGCATCGACGCCCCACCCCGCCTCCTCCAGGGCGGCGGCGACGAACTTCCCTTCCCAACTCGCGTTGGCGACGACGAGCACCGGGCGCAGCAGGAGCGAGTCACGGGCGGCGCTCGACGCCTCGCCGACCTCGCCTTGCGCACGCACCACGCCGTCGAGCATGGCGTCGATGGTGCGCACGCCTCCGACGGCAACGCGCGCGGAGTCGAGCGTCCCCGCTTCGTCGCGCACGCGGAGCACGACGTCAGGCGCCGCCAGCGCCACGACGCGCGCGCGGCCGCGCGGGTCGGCCACGGGCTCGACGAGCGCGGCGATAGCGCCGGCGGCGGCATGGGTGGCTTGGGCCGCGTCGGTGGCGGCCGCAGCGACGGTAGCGTCGCTGGCAGATGCGACGCCAGCGCCCGTCGCAGTAGTTGCAGTTGCAGCTGCCGCCGTCCTCCGCCACGTAACGCGTGCACCAGCGTCCGCCAAGGCACGGGCCCACTCGCGCTCGCGCCGCCCCGGGATCGAGTCGAGCGTGAGCTCGAGCGCGGCCGGCCCGTCATCGGTCGCGCGTGCAAGCGCCTCGGGGAGCGCGCGGGTGCTCGCCACCACGAGGGCGCCGCGCCGATCTCGCGCGCCGTCATCGAGTGGACGCCACGCCCGCCACACCAGCACACCTAACGCCACCAGCGCCGCCCCCCGCGCCACACGCTCCCGCCGGGACGCGCGCACCATCCGCGGCGCGTCCACCACCCGCGGCGCGTCCACCACTCGCGGTGCGCGCTCCATGCGCGGCGAACGCCCGCGCCCCGCCATCGGCGACTCGTCGTCAGCGGGTGAGCGCATAGACCACCAGATTCACGGCAAAGCGCGTGTTGTCCACCGAGAAGAAGCGCTTGTTGTCGGGATGATAGTTCCACTCCGACGAGTAGTCCTTGTTGCTGTAGAGGACGGCGATACGGCCGCCGCGCAGTGCCGCCATGAGGTACGGATGCACGAGGTTGTCGCCCCACCCGTTCAGCTCGTGCGAGGTGTTGGGCGGGCCGTCCTCGAAGCGGAAGAAGGCGGAGTAGAGCGGATGCGTATTGGGGAGCTTGGCCAGCTTCCCCGCCGCCGCCTGCAACGCCTCCGTGGCGGTCTTGTGGAACATGCCGTCGACGTCGTGGTTGTGATCGTCGACGAAGAGGAGCCCGCCGCGCTCGAGATAGCGCTCGAGCATGCGCCGCTCCTGCGACGTGAAGCGGACGGGAAGGTGCCCCGTCAGGTACAACAACGGATACTGCAGCACCGCCTCCGAGCCGAGCGGGACGACGGCGCCCGACGGGGCCACGTCGATCTCGGTGTAGCGGGCGATCGAGTCGATGATGTTGGCCGGGACGAGCGGCGCCGAGTCCCAGTCGCCGGACTCGTACTGCGCGGTGGCGAAGGTGAAGGCGGGGGTGCGGGCGCTCATCGCACGCCTCCCCAGGGTGGGATCGAATCGCCGGTGACCATGGCGTCGTCGAGCGCACGGCGTGCGCGGAGGAGCGAGGCGGTCGCGTCGCGGGCGCTGCGCAACTCGGCGATGGCGGCTTCGAGCGCCGAGGCGGCGGCCGGGCGCGCGTCGGCCACCGCCAGGCGCAAGATGATGAGAGAGTCGACCGCCGCGGCGCCGTCGTTCGGCAGGAGGGCGAGGGCGCGGGCGAAGCGTTGCAGCTGCGGCCGCCGGCTTCCCGCCGACGCCGCCCGTGGCGTGCGCGGCGACGGGTCGCCGGTCCCCTTCCCCGCCAGGCGCACGCGCGCCAGGTCGACCACCACGCGCGGCGGCGCACCGCGGAGGTAGAGCCGCTCGGCGGCGCGGGCGCGCTGGATGGCGGCGAGCGCGGCATACATCGGCTTGATGGCGCGCCGCGGCTCGCCGCCGTCGAGGGCGCGCCCGGCGTCCCACATGGCGTTGTAGGCCTCGAGCATTGGGCGGTTGATGGCCAGCACCGGCGTCTCGTCGTGCTCGAAGTCGATCGCGTTTCCCGCTCCCTGCGTGGCGCGCTCGGCGGCCTGGAGGAGCTGCTCGGGGGTGAGCGGGGCACTGCCTAACTGTTCGGTGTCGGCGTGACCGTGGCCGTCGCCATGGAAGTGCTCGCCGTCGGGCTCGCCCCCCAGCCGGGCAAAGATGATGTCGCTCACCTGCCGCCTGAGCCGCGCCTGGTCGCGCCCGATCCGGCGCGACTCGGCGACCAGGTCGGGGCGCGGGAGTCGCGGGGCGCGCTTGAGCAACGCCTCGGTGAGCATGATGAGCATGCGCTGCGAGATGACCGACTTGTCGGCATCGGGGGGCGGGGCCTGCTCGACGGCCACCGAGTCGTACTCGCCGAGTCGCGCCACGCGAATCGTGCGCGACTCGGAGGTCCCCACGCCCGGCCCGGAGACGCTGTTGCGATCGACGGCGACCGCCCGCACGTGCACCACGTCGCCGGGTGCGAGGGCGAGCGACTCCAGGGAGAGCGATGAACGCAGCGGCGCATCGCGTCCAACGCCGAGCGGTAGCGTGCCTAACGTCCCCGACTTGAAGGTGAAGCGTTCACCTTCACCGGAACTCACGATGTACTCGAAGCGCGCGCTGGCGAGCGCCAGGTCGTCGTGCAGGTCGGCGGCGAGCGCGATCGAACCGGTGCTGACGCGGAGGACAGTATCGCGCGCGGGGAGGCGCAGGGTGACCGTCGGCGCGGAGTCGATCAGCGGTTCGAGGGCGATGAGTCGTGCGTCGCCGCCGGTGCGCTCGATGCGGAGGAGCGATCGTGCGCTGTCGCTGCGGAACTCGGCGCTCCACCGATCGTCATTGCCCGACGTCGCGATCGAGCGAGCATCGCGCGTGACGCGCGTGGACGAAGCCGCGCCGCGCCCCTGCACGGTGACGACGCTCCCGGGATAGGCGCGCACCATGGCCGGCGACTCAAGGCGCACGGCGGGGAGGGCGGTGTAACCGGGGGGGCGTATGGTGACAAGGACCGCGCCTAACGGGGCGGCGTGCGACGATGCGGCACCGGCGCCAAGACCGGTGCGCCGATCGACGCCGGTATGCGCAGGCGACGCTGGGGTGAGGGCGAAGGCGACGGCGCCGACGGCGGCGATGATGATCGGCCAGAGCAGCGCGCGTCGCACGGCGCGCCACGCCGGCGCTTCCCAGTCGGCGGCGCGCACCGCGCGTTCGAGGTAGCCGGCCGACAATGGCGGTGGTGCCTCGTCGACGGTGGTGACGAGGGCGTAGCGCAGCGCCGGTGTGTGTTCCTCGAGCCAGAGTGCGGTGCGCTGCGCCGACAGGCGCACGACGGCCGACCGCATCCAGCTCCAGGCCGCGGTGCCCACGGCGGCCACGAGGGCCCAGGCGGCGACGCCGGATGGCGATCCCCCAACGATGCGCAGCGCTGCCGCCACCAGGAGCCCCGCGCCACTGGCGAGGAGCGCGGCGCGCAGCGATGCGGCGAGCAGGAGAAGACGCCTCCATTGCGAAACACGTCCGCGCGCCGCCGTCAGGGTGACGTCCTCGCCAGGAAACGCCGTCATGCCGCCTCCGAGGTGGCGGTGGCGCTGCGCGGTTCGGCATCGGCGTCCGGGGCGCGTCGGCGTCGCATCCACCACTCGGCCGCCAGCAGCAAAGCGACGACCGCGAGCAGCCACCGCTGCGCCTCGCGCCCCTGTTCGGCCTCGGCGACTAGCGTGCGTCGGGCGGTGCGCGAGTCGGCTGGTTCACGCGCAGGATGCATGGCCCAGTTAGCGAGCCGAGCGCTGTCGACCACGGTCATGGCGCCACCGCCGCACGGCGCCGCGAGCTCGCGGAGGGCCGCGCGGAGCGACGTGGAGAGCGCGGCGTCACCTGACGTCGAGAGGGCGACCCCTATCGTACGAATGCATCCCGCGCCGAGCGTCGACTCGAGGGCGGCGGGCGCGCCATCGCCCCAGCGCGCGATGACGCTGGCGATCGGTGGCGCATTGCCCCGGGACGAACCCTCATCCGGGACAGCGCCGCCGACTGCGATTGCGGCGAAGCGGGCGATGGTCGTGCGGTCGCCTAACGTGAGAGCACGTGGCGTGAAGGCCGACGCGGGGAGGGTGAGTCGCGGCCAATGGATGACGATACCTCCCTGGCGCGCGGCAGCGGAGTCGGCGGCGGTGATGGCGTCGCGCACGATGCGCGTGCGGCGCGAGGCGACGCCGGCACTCGGAATGGCGAGGGCGAGCGCGGCGTCGACAGGATCGCGCAGCGACTCGGGGGCGCCCGCGGCGCCCGAGATGCCGACGTCATCGCTCATGCGCGCTGTCGCCATGGAATCGGTGACGGCGGCGACGCGCATGGTGCGGACGGGACCGTCCCATCGCGCCCGCACCGCGTCCATCGACGCGTCCCAGCTCTCGGTGGCGAAGGGAGAGATGACGACCAGTTCGACGCGCTCGTGCGTTGGCGCGAGGCGTCTTGCTTCGCGAATGGCGACGATGAGGCCGGCGCCGAGTGACCCGCGGACCATCGCGACATCACCGAGGACGGTGTCGGGGAGGACGCGCGCGGTGGAGTCGACGCGGACGCGGACTACGGTGGCGGCGCCGGCAGCGGCGGTGCGCGCGCTGTCGGTCACCTCGCGCGCGCTGGCCACGCGGCGTGCGGCGTCGAGGACGAGGACGCGGGCCACGCCGCGCCGTGCGGGGTGCCACGACGGACGGGCCAGGGCGAGCCCCGCCAGGAGCAATGCGGCGACGCGCAGGAAGAGGAGGACCACGTCGCGCAGTTGCACGGTGCGCGAGAGGGCGCGCGTGGACGCGGCGGGGGCAAAGCGCGCCGTGGGAAGCAGGCGCGGCGCGGGGCGCCGCCAGGCCAGCAGGTGCAACGCGACGACGACGCCGGCGGCAAGGGCGGCGCCAAGGAGGAAGAGGGGGGCGGCGAGTATCGGCACCGCTCAGCGATCGCCGAGGCGGGACTCGAGCGGCGGAAGCGGCGCGCCGCCGCGCCTAACGTCTCCCCCGTGTCCGCCATCGCCCAGCGCATCCCCTTCGCCCGAGCGCCTCCCCGCCCCCGTCGCCACCCCCCGCACGACGAGCGCCGCATCATCCTCCGCCTGCACCTGCCGGTAGCTCGCCCCCGCCAGTCGCCAGGCGCGCGCGGTGGCCGAACGCCACTCGGCGAAGCGGGCGCGGTAGGCGGCGCGCCCTGCCGCGTCCAGCGGGCGCTCGATGGTGTCGTCTTCCGGATCGACCGCCAGGGCGAGCGCCGGGGGCGGCTCGAGTTCGTCGCGCGACACCACGTGCACCACGTGCACATCACCGCCGGCGTGGGCGCGCGCGGCGGCGGCCCCGCGCAGAGCCTCCTCATCGCCCAGCAAGTCGCTCACGACCACGAGCCGGGCGCGCACGGGGACGGCGAGGAGCGCCGGCGCCAGGGCGTGCGCGCCGGCCGGCGTGGCACTGCCTAACGCGGAGACCAGCTCGACGAGGACGTCGGCGCGGGTGCGGGCGCGCACGTGCACGAGGCCGCGCGCGGCGGCGATGACGGCGCCGACCGGATCGCCCGAACGCTGGGCAACGGCGGCGATCCCCACGGCGAGCGCGCGCGCCATCCACCACTTGGCGTGCGACGCCTCGGGAAAGGCCATCGACGCCGAGGCGTCGATGACGAACCAGGTGGGGTGCACCGCGCGGTCGTCCGAAAGGCGCGTAAAGGCGCGATCGCTGCGGGCGAGGAGCTTCCAGTCGAGCTGGCGCGGATCGTCACCCTGGCGATAGAGGCGGTACTCGCTGAGTTCGGGGGCGCGCCCGCGCAGGCGGGAGAGATGTGCGCCGGTGTGCGTCCCGCTCACGCGGCGTCGCGCCGGCCAGGTGAGCCCGCGCACGGCATCGAGGATGGGGCCGTACTCGCGCGGGATCGACATGGGCGATCAGCGGGGGTTGACGCGAGCGGCGACTCTGGGGTGGGCGACGCGGCGGACGCGGGGGGCCCCCCCCAACAACAACATCCACCCGCCCCCCCACATCTCCCTCACCATTTCCTTCCGCATCGTACCCGTTCCACCGCAGCCGACGCTACAGCCGCACGCCGCTCGCCGGCGCGCTCACACGCTCCACCACCTCGCGCACGATCCGCTCCGCCCCGATCCCCTCCGCCTCCGCCGCGAAGTTGGGCAGCACCCTATGCCGCAGCACCGGCCCCGCCACCCGCCGTATGTCCTCCGGCGCCACCGCCATGCGCCCCGACAGCAGCGCATGTGCCTTGGCCCCAAGGATCAGCGCCTGCCCCGCGCGCGGGCCAGCCCCCCAGCGCGCGTACCGCTTCACCAGCTCGGGAGCGCCTGACGAGTCGGGGCGCGTGGCGCGCGCCAGCGCCGCCGCATAGCGCAGCGCCGGCTCGCTCGCCGCCACGTCGCGCGCCAGCCGCTGCAACGCCAGCGTCTGCGCCCCATCCAGCACCGGCTGCAACTCGACCTCCAATCTCCCGGTCGTCGCGCGCAAGATCGCCACCTCCTCGTCCTCACCCGGATACCCGACGCGAATGTCGAAAAGGAAGCGGTCCAGCTGCGCCTCGGGGAGCGGGTACGTCCCCTCCTGCTCGATCGGGTTCTGCGTGGCCAGGACGAAGAACGGTTCGGGGAGTCGCATCGTCTCGCCCGCCGCCGTCACGCGGTGCTCCTGCATGGCCTCGAGCAGCGCGGCCTGCGTGCGCGGCGGGGCACGGTTGATTTCGTCGGCCAGGACGATGTTGGCGAAGACGGGCCCGCGCACGAAGCGGAACGAGCGCCCCCCCGTGCTCGCGTTCTCCTCGAGGATCTCCGTCCCGGTGATGTCGCTGGGAACGAGGTCCGGGGTGAACTGGATGCGCCTGAAGTCGAGTCGCATCGCGTCGGCCACCGAGCGGATCATCAGCGTCTTGGCCAACCCGGGGACGCCAACCAGCAGCGCGTGCCCGCCGGCGAGGATCGCCATCAGGATCTCGTCCAGCACCTCGCGCTGCCCCACGATGCGGCGCGCGACTTCGTCGCGCAGGCGCGACGCCGCCGCCAGCAACGCCTCCGGTTGCAGCTCTGCCGAGTTTGGGGAAGCGTGGGCGGCCGCGCTGGCGGCCGCGCGCGCGGGGCCTGCTGCGTCCGCAGGGCCCGCGGAGACCGCAGACATGGAGGAAGTCGTCGAAGGAGTCAGCGCCAACCGTGCCTAACGTGTGGCCACCTGCGACGCGACGCAGGTGCGGTCATCGCACCGCAGCGGCGGCAATCGTACCGCCGCGGCAGCTACCGCACCGGGCGACGCCGACGGCTCGTGATGAGGAAAATAGATCCATCCGTGCCCCCCGCCTCGCTGATCGACGCGCCCTCGTTGAGCACCTCGATCCCCGCGAGCTTCACCACATACCCGGCCACGTTCGCGGCATCGTCGGGCACGAGCGCCTGCAGCGCACGCGCCTTCACCACCGACACCGGGGTGTCGGCCGGCGCGTCGATGCGAACCGTATCCCACACCTCGGCCACCGTCACCCGCACCGTGATGACCGGCTCGTTTCCCGTGCCCAGCCGGATCACCCCGGGACGGGAGCGGAGCTGCGCCGTGAACGGAACCGATGTCGACGCGGCGCTCATGTCGTGGCCTCCACGGCGCGCGGGAGCGTGGCCAGGAATCGCGACACCTGCGCGTCGAACATGTACGAGGCAGCCGTCACCAGCGTTGCCCCGTCGCGCTCGACGACGCCAAACACGATCTCCTCGCCCCCCTGCCCGCGAAGCGAGACGTGTGCGGCGCTCTCCTGCTCCGGAAACGCGGCGTAGATGTTGATGCGTCGGGCGAAGAACTCCTTCGCCGCGGCCAGCACGTCGGCAGGGGCCAGCGTCGTGCGCAGCTCCTGCATGGTCCGTCGTTGCGTCATGCCCGAATCACGTGATCGTTAGGTTACCCCGCGCATCGAGCGCGGGCTCGAACTCCAGCGGCAGCGCGAGCGTGAACGCCGTCCCGCTCCCCGGCGCCGATCGCAGCTCAACATCGCCACCCAGGAGTCGCGCCAATCTCCGAGCCAGCGCCAACCCCAGCCCCGACCCCCCGTAACGGCGTGTCACCGAGCCATCCACCTGGCGAAACGCCTCGAAAACCGTCCCCTGCGCCTCCACCGGGATCCCGATCCCCGTATCGGCAACCGTGAAGTGGACCCGGTCTCCCACCAGCGTCACCCCCACGTCGACTCGCCCGCGCGGGGTGAACTTGTACGCGTTCCCCAGCAAGCTAGCGAGGATGCGGGAGATTTTCTTCCGGTCGGATTTCATCCGCGGCATGAACGGCGGCACCTCGGCCACGTGCAGCTCCACCTCGCTCGAGCGCCCCTGCGCCGACGCCACCACGTCGTGCAACACCGCCGCGGGGTCAAACTCCTCGATATAGAGCGAGATGTCGCCGCGCGTGAGCGTCGTCAGCTCGAGCAGGTCCTCGATGAGTTCCAGCAAGCGCTCGCTCGACCGCTTCACGTGCGCCAGGTCCTGCCGCTGTCCGTCGGTGAGGGGGCCGGAAAGCTCCTCCTGCAGGATCGAGATGTAGCCGAGCACCGAGGTGAGCGGCGTGCGCAGCTCGTGCGAGATGTTGGCCAGGAACTCGTCCTTCGCCTTCCGCGCCTCGACGACCGCCGCGTACTGCTCCTCCAACTCGGCGTTGGCCTCGGTGAGGGCGGCGTTGGTGCGACGCAGCTGCTCGATGAGCGACGCCTTCTCGGCGGTGGCCGACATCTGGTCGGCGACGAGACGCATCATCCCGCGCGACTCGGGGCCACGCTTCCCCGATTCGGCGAAGTAGAAGGTCACCGCCCCCAGTACGCGGCTCGACGTCTGCAGCGGAAGTGCGACGAGCGACTTGAAGCCAAGCTCCGCCGCCACTTCTCCCCAGTCCTCCAGGTCGGCGTCTGTGAAGACGTCGGGGACCTCGATCACGCGCCGCTCGGCGACCGCCTCGCCGCTGGGGCCAAAGCCCAGGCGCACCCGCATCTCCCCCAGCCACGGCTTGTAGCGCTCCGGCCAGTTGTACGCGGCGATGAGGTGCATCAGCTCCGAGACGCCGTCTACCAGGTAGACCGAGGCGAAGGTCGCGCCGACCAGCGGCGAGACGCGGTCCAGGGCGAACTGGAAGACCTCCTCGGGACGGTCGGCGTTGAGGAAGGCGTGCACGATTTCGCGCACCGCCATCAACTCACGCAGCGACTCGGGCGTGGTCGAGGTGGGGAGGACGGGCTTGGACGATCGCAGCCCCTCGGGGGCCTTGCGGAAAGCCTTGGGCACGGGCGTGGATACTAACGTCGGGCAAGCGCGCCGTGAAGAACGGCAACCCCTACGGCAGAGGCCAGCGCACGAATGGGCGCCGCAACCTCGACGCCCATTCCTGGTATGCCCGCGGTATTCCGTCGCGCGGTCGCTGCGCTAGAACGTCGCGGTGAGCGCCGAGAAGAGCCACGAATACGCTCGTGCGCTCCCGGACTCCTTCATGAAGGCACCGGGGGCGAAGCGCGCAAAGCCGCCGTCCATGCGCATGTGCCGACCCAACCGCCACTGCAGCGTGACGTCGAGTTCCGTTCCCACGGCGCGCGAAGTCCCGGCGTTGCCGGCGCGGAACACGCCACCCGTCGCGTCGTACGCCGCGTCGGCGGTGGAGGCGCGCTGGAAGGAGTGCAGCCCGGTCCTGAAGCGACCTGCGGGGAGCGGGGAGAACTGCACGACGAAACGCTCTTCCACGAGGTTGCGGCGCCCCAGCACGTCGGCGTAGCCGGCGTATGCATGGGCCAGGGGATACAACTGATCCCACGTCCCGCTCTGCGCGCGTTCGCCCGCGGCGGTCCCGCTCGCCCGATCAAAGCCCAGCGCGAACGACGGAGTCCAGCGACGCTTGGGCGACCAGGTGAGGTCGCTGGCGAGCATGGTGGCGTAGGATGTGTTGCCGCTGGTGCTCACCTGCTGCGCGCCGCCTTCGACCTCGAGCAGGAGGTCGGGACGGGCAAGTGGCGTGACGACGCGCGCCGTTGCCGCCGAACGCTTCGTGGACGGCGTCGTCCCCACCGCGTCCAGCGACTTGACGAGGATGGCGCCTTCGACGATGCGGCCGCCGCGCGGCGCCTGCCAGGCGGCGGTGGTTCCCCAGAGTTGGGCCACATCATCGGCGATGTCGCGGCGAAGCGGGCGCAACGTGAGCGGGTGCGCCGCGAAGGCGCCGAGCGCGAGCGAGCCGCGCCGCGCCTCCACCGCCGCGCCCTCGAAGACGCGGCGCACGTTGGCCCAGTCGAGCGGCGAGATGATGCGCTCGCGCCCCAGCAGCAACTCCTGCCGTCCCACGCGTGCGGCGGCCTTCACGCCGTTCATGGTTCCACCCAGCTCTACAAATGCGTTGCCGAGGTCGCCGCGATCGCGATCGATCGCACGCGCGCCGCCGGGCAACTCCCGGCCGGAGACATCGGCAAAGCGCCCCTCGACAAAGGCGCGCACGTGCGTCCCCAGGTGGAGGTCGGCGTGCAGGTGCGCGCGGACCGCGGTGAACGCATCGGTGCGCGTGCCGGCGCCGCCACCAAGGAAGTTCTGGACCGATTCGCCGCGCACGCGCACGTGTCCACCGAAGGAGAGCCATGCCGCCCCTCCCTCACCTAACGCGATGTGCTTGAGCGGATCGAGCGGATCGCCGGAGGGAGCCTTGGACCAGTCTTCGCGAAAGCGGAGGTTCTCGAAGGCGGGGCGCGGTGCGGGGGCAGCCGCCTGGGCACCGGCATGTGCAGCGGGACGGAGCGCACCGGCCACGATGCACAGCGTCGGCAGGAGCAATCTGGCACGGGCTTGCATGAACGATGATGGGATGGATGTCGAGGCGCCGCGCGGGAGGCGCGCGGTGCCGGAGGTGGTTGCCCTAACGCGCGGGTGCCGCGGCGCGCGCGGCGGCGACGACGGCCTTGCCAAGTGCCTCGCGGTCGCCCGGAACGCGCGGCGACTGGAAGCGCATCACGCCGTCGGCGTCGAGCACGCTGATGATGTTGGAGTGGTCGAAGTCACCGCTCGGCAGTTGCCGGTAGCTCACGCCGAGCAGCACCGCCAACTGGCGCACGTCGGATGGTGCGCCGCGCACGACGAGCCACCGGTCGTCGAGCGCCATCTTGCTCGCATGCCGGTGGAGCGCACCAACCGAGTCACGCGCCGGATCGAACGAGGCGAGGACGAAGCGCACCTTGGGCCTGACGTCGGCGGGGAGCGCATTCTGCACCAGCTGCATCTCGCGCGTGATGAGCGGACAGGTCATCGTGCACGAGGTGTACACCATGGCGACGACGACCGTCTCACCCCGCAGGTCGGCGAGCGCGATGGCACGTCCGTCGTGGTTGGTCCACCGCCCGGAGAGACGATAGAGGGAGAGTTCGGGGAGCGCGCCGGCCGCGGTACGTCCTTGCGCCTGTGCCTGCGGCGCGACGAAGGGGAGGAGGCACAACAGCGCGCTGCAGCACGTGAGCGCGCGGCACGTGAGCGCGAGCGCGCGCCGTGCGCGGGGCGTCCCAACGCCGGTGATCATTGTCGTCCTCGTGCAGGAGAAGGCGCCGCATCGCGCGCGACGCGGAAGCCGAGCGTTGCCAATGCATAGGTGCCGCGCAGCGAACCGCGCACTGCGTAGCGCATGAAGGCCGCGTAGTTGCCGGGATCGGCGGTGAGCGCGGCCCCGCCGGCGCAGAACAAGCCGTCGTCAGGCGTTCCGTCGCCGCGCGACTCTCCACTGGTGACGACGGCGTTGAAGTCGTCGACCCATTCCCAGGGACCGCCGTGCAATCCCACCACGCCGTCATCGCTCACCAGGCGGGCGGTGGGGTTGGCGGCGCCTGACGACTGCGCACCGTAGGTCGACAGCAGGTGCGCCTGCAGGCGCTCGGGCGAGGGGCCGAGCGCGCGCTGGAAGCGGCTCGCGGCCAGTTCCCACTCCGCCGAAGTGGGGAGGCGTGCCCCCCGCCACTCGGCGTAGGCATGTGCGGCAAACCAGGAGACGTTCACCACGCTCGCCGTGGCATCGACGCCCGGTCCCGGCACCGTATCGTTTGCCCAGTGCCGCAAGTAGGCGGCGTCGGCGGCGATGCGCGGCACGCGCGAGCGCCGCCACTCGGGCCGGGCGATGACAAACTGCAGAAAATCCGCATTGCTCACGGGGCGCTCGGCGAGCAGGAAGGGCGCAACCGCGAGCCCCGTGTCGGCAACCCCCGCCAGGTAGAAGGGGCGCACATGTCCGCCCGCCACCGCACGATAGCGGAGGGCGGGCGCACGCTGTGCGGCGGCGCCCGAGGCGCCACCGCACAGCAGGACCAGCATCATCCCGCACACTCGCGCCTTACGCGTCGAGATGGGGAGCATGAGCGTGTGCTACCTCAGGGCTTGGGTCGTGCGGCGCGCACGCGCTGCACGTCCTTCAACGTCACCAGGTCGGTGGCGTGGTTGCCGAAGTTGGTGCGCACGTACGACAGCACGGCGGCAATGTCGGTGTTGGTGAGCGCGAGGCTCGGCATCACACCGTTGAACTTCTGCCCGTTGACCGTGACTTCACCCGACAAGCCACGCATCACGACGCCGATGGCGCGGTCCTTGTCCGCCATGAGGAAGTCGCTCCCCTTGAGCGGCGGGAAGGCCCCGGGGACGCCCTCTCCACCTAACTGGTGGCAGGCGACGCAGTTGCCGGCAAACACCTGCTGGCCACGGGCGAGCAGCTCGGCGCGCGGCAGTTCGCGTTCCGGCGCGGCGCTGGCCTCGGCCGGCATCGTCTGCACCGCCCCGCCTTCGGGGAGATACACGACGTCGCTCTGCTTGCCGGAGTAGATGACCTTCTGTTCGTCGCCCTCGACCTTGAGCATCCCCAGCGCCCCCTTGTTGAAGGCGCGGAAGATCGAGTGATCGACGAGAATGAACGTCCCCGGCACTTCGAGCTTGAAGTCGACCATCGCCGAACCGCCCGCCGGGACGAGGGTCGTCTGGACGTCATGCTGGTTGGCGATCGATCCACCTTCGGTGTAGACCTTGTCGAAGATTTCGCCGATCACGTGGAAGCTCGACACCAGGTTGGGGCCGCCGTTGCCGACGTACATGCGCACCTTCTCGCCCACCTTGGCCTTGAGTGCGTTGTCGCCGGCCACCGCGCCCACCGAGCCGTTGAAGACGACGTACTCCGGATCTTCGTGGAGCGCCTTCTCCATGTCGAACGGCTGGACGCCCGCCTCGCCATGGCGCCCCGCGGTGTAGAACTCGCTCTGCACGATGTAGAACTCGCGATCGACCGGAGGGAGCCCCTCGGGCGGTTCGACGAGGATGAGGCCGTACATGCCGTTGGCGATGTGCATGCCGACCGGCGCGGTTGCGCAATGGTAGATGTAGAGGCCCGGATTGAGCGCGGCGAACGAGAACTGCGAGCTATGCCCCGGCGCCGTGAACGACGACGCCGCGCCACCACCGGGCCCAGTCACGGCATGCAGGTCGATGTTGTGCGGCATCTTGCTCGTCGGGTGGTTGTTGAGGTGGAACTCCACCTCGTCACCCGAGCGCACCCGCAGCATGGGACCCGGCACCGATCCGCCAAAGGTCCAGAACGTGTACTCGACGCCGTCGGCGAGGCGCTTGCGCACTTCGCGCGTCTCGAGATTGATGATGATCTTCGCGGGAGTCTTGCGGGTGATCGCCTTGGGGACCGCAGGGGCATGGGCGACCTGGAGCGTCTCGACCGGGAGCGCGCCGCTCGGCCGATTCGCGAGCGGATCCCTCGCCGACGCCGAGTCCTGCTGGGAACAACCCTGGAGCGATAGTGCGACGCATACAGCTGCAACTAGCACACGAAACGGCGCCTTGCTCGAAGCGGAGACGGCGATGGTCGAGTGATCCACGGTGCGTACCGTTGGGCAGTGGGGGATGCGGCGCGTCGGCATCATGCAAGGGCGCGCCGCAGGGGGATTCGGGCGGCGAGAAACATCATATGCATATGTCGAATTGCGCATGGCACTTTCACCTACAACGGTGAAAGCACTTCCCTGAATCCACGTGAGGAAGTGCGCTACTTAACCCGCGTCGGTTGTTCGCAGTGCGCCGGTCGCACCCGGTCAGGCGCAAACGCTGCGTGAAGGCTCGGCAATTGTGTGTGCGCGCGACGTCGCGCGATGTCGCGCACCGCGCGCGTCCCGGCGCGCGCGGTGCGATGCGCGCACTCACCGCGTGGGGCGCGCGGCGCGAACCTCGACCATGAAGGTGAGGGCGTGCGCAGGCATGGAGAGAATCTGCGCAACACACGCGGCCACGTCGTCCGGGCGCAGCGCCCACGCCACCTTGGAACCGCCAGGGGTGAGTTCGGTGGCGACCGACCCCGGCATCACGAGCGAGACCTTCACGCCATGGTCACGCACCTCGAGCATGAGGCACTCGCTCAGCGCCTGCACGGCATGTTTGGTGGCGTTGTAGCCGCTCCCGCCGAGCATGATGCTTCGCCCGGCGATGGACGACACGTTGATGATGTGGCCGGCACCCTTGGCAATCATCCCCGGAAGGATGGCGTGCGTGACGTGATAGATGGCGTTGACGTTCACGTCCATCATCTCGCTCCACTCGTCGGGCATGAGGTCGATGAAGGACTTGCGGTGCATGACGCCGGCGTTGTTGACGAGCACGTCGGCCGTGACCCCCTGCAGCGCGGTGGCAATCGCCGTGGGATCGCGCAGGTCGACGCCGACGGCGGTGCAGCGCCCCCCCTTGGCGGCGATCTCGGCGCCGAGCGTGCGGAGCTGGTCCTCGCTACGGGCGAGGGCGACGATGTCGTAGTCGGGAGCGAGGCGGAGGGCGATGGCGCGGCCGATTCCTTTGGAGGCGCCGGTGATGAGGGCTGAGGGCATGGAGAGGCAGAAGACGAGAAGACGAGAAGACGAGAAGACGAGGGGGCTAAGCTGAGCGAAGCATTCGATTCACGATGCTGTGTATCAGGCGGACGCCAAAGGCGAGCGACTCGACGGGGACGCGTTCGTCGTGGCCGTGCATGCGGTCCTCGTCTTCCTGCGTGAGGGGGAACGGGAGGATGCCATAGCAGGGGATGCCGGCCTTGCGCAGCGTGGCCGAGTCGGTGGCGCCGGTGGAGAGATACGGGACGGTGCGGAGGCGGCCGTCGAGGGCGGCGACGCTCTCGGCGATGGCGCGGAATAGCGGCGAGTCGACAGGTGACGACGGCGCGTCGTCGCCGCTGGCGCGCACGCGGAAGGTGACATCGGGGTCGCCGACCAGCTCGCGCAGTCGCTCGATCACATCGTCGATCCGTTCGCCCGGGAGCGTGCGGATGTTGAGCGTTGCCTCGGCTTCAGTCGGAATCACGTTCGACCGGATACCGCCGCTGATGAGCGTTGGGGAGATCCCGTTGCGCAGGATGGCGTTGAGGGATGGGACGCGCGACAGCGTCCGGGCGCCCCTGGCGGCGCGCGCGGTGTCGTCAGACGCAACGTCGCCCATCGCGCGGCGCTGCGGAGCGTCGGGCCAGACGTGGGAGAGTTCCTCGAAGAAGCGCCGCGTCACGGGGCCCAGGTGCAACGGCTCCTGGTGCGCGCTGATGCGCGCGAGTGCCGCAGCCAGGCGGGTGATGGCGTTGCCGCCATGCGGGATCGCCGCGTGACCGCCCGGTCCGCGCGCGGTGACGATCACGTTGTGCGGGACCTTCTCCGCGCATTGCACCGCGGCGTAGAGCGGCCGCCCGTCGACCACGCGCACGCGACCGCCTTCGTTCAGCGCGAACTCGGCCTCCACCAGTTCGCGGCGATGCTCGAGGACCCAGTCGATGCCGTACGCGCCCCCCGTCTCCTCGTCGGACGTGGCAAGGAGGACCAGGTCGCGCGCCGGGAGCGTTCCCGTCTCCACGATGGCGCGCCTCTCAAGGAGCATCGCCATGAGATTGCAGGCGAGCATCCCCTTGTCATCGATGGCGCCACGCCCGTAGAGGAAGCCATCCCGAATCTCGGCGCCAAACGGCGGGACGCTCCACTTCGCCGCCTCCACGCCCACCACGTCCATGTGCGCCATGAGGAGAAGCGGACGCTGCGAGCCATCGCCGCGCACGCGCGCCACGAAGGCCGCGCGCCCTTCGGCCGGCTCGTCCAGCCAGGTCTCCACCCCTTCTGCACGCAGGACCTGGTCGAGGTAGCGCGCGACCGCCATCTCATTCCCGGGCGGGTTGCTCGTGTCGAGGCGAATAAGAGCCTGGAGGTGGCTGACGGTCTCGTCGAGGATCGGGTCGGAGAGTGCGGATGGGTCGGTGGTCATGCGCGGATGGCGGGGAGCGTGGGCGATCTCCTGTAGCCTAGCGAGGGCGGGAGAAGCGAACCAGAGCCGTGCGCGAACGTCCCCTCGCACGATGGCCGGGAAGCGCGCACATTGTCATCCTCAGGACGCGCCATCAGAGCCAGCACCGAGTGACGTCACCGCCCGCACCAGGTCCGCCCACGCCCCCCGCGACGCCCGCGCCGCCCGCGCCGCCCGATCCGTCATCACACGAGGCCGGCACGCGCGAGGTAGGGGCCTCGCGCCGCATGCTCGCCATCACGGAGTGGGAGCTGCAACGCATCCTGCTCGACATCCACGACGGCCCCGTGCAGCACATGTATGCCGCCCTCTCACAGGTGGAGCTGCTGGATGCCGCGCTGCAGCGCTCGGTTGGAGTGGACCCCGAGGTCGTGCAGCGCAAGGACCGCATCCGCAAGCTCCTGGAGGACGGACTCACCGAGGTGCGCTCGTTCATCGGGGCGTTCCGCGCGCCGGAGTTCGAGCATCGCCCGTTGTTGCAGCTGGTGGACGAGCTGCTCCTGCAGCACGAGCACCTCACCGATACGCAGACGACGCTGGACACCGACGCCGAGCTGCCGCCCGAGGACCTCCCGGTGCGCATCGCGCTCTATCGCATTCTGCAGGAAGGGCTGTCCAACGCCTACCGCCACGGCGGCGCGAGCAAGGTGACCGTCTCGCTGCGCGCCGTGCGCGGCGGGGCACGAGCGCGCCTGCGCCTCGAGATCGTCGACAACGGCGCAGGCTTCGATACGACGGACGCCCTTGGCGAAGCGCATTTCGGGCTGCGCGGGATGCGCGACCGGGTGGAGATGGTGGGGGGCTCGTTCGCCCTGTCGAGCGCGCCCGGCAAGGGAACGCGCGTCACCGTGGAGGTCGACGCCCAATGACGCCGCGCCTCCGCATCCTGCTGGCCGATGACCACGCCCTCGTGCTCGAGGGGCTTCGCTCGCTCCTCGACGCGCAGCCCGACATGCAGGTGGTTGGGGCCGCGACCGACGGGGCTCAGGTGATGGAGCAGTTGCGCAACCACAAGCCCGATGTCGTCGTGCTCGACCTGGAGATGGGGACGATGAGCGGGCTGGCCTGCCTGGAACGAATTCGCGCCGAGAAGATCCCGGTGCGTGTGCTCGTCCTCTCGGCGTATGGCGATGGCACGTCGATGCGCGCCGCGCTCGACGGCGGCGCCGACGGCTACGCCCTCAAGACCGACCCGCCGCGCAACACGGTGGACGCCATTCGCCAGGTGTATCGCGGGCAGCTCGTCTTTCCGCTGGCGGCCAAGCGCTGGTTGTTAGGCAAGTCCGCGTCGTCGGACCCGCGGCAGCTCACCGAACGCGAGGAGTCGGTGTTGGCGCTGCTGGCCGAGGGGGCGACGAACGCCGAGATCGCGCGCCGGCTCCGGGTGAGCGAGAACACCGTCAAGTTCCACCTGCAGAACCTGTACATGAAGCTCGGTGTGGGGAACCGGACCGAGGCGGTGGCGGTGTACCTGCGCGAGCGGGCGCCGAGGCGATAGGCGCCTAACGGGCGGGGGTGAACACGAGAACGAGGTGGCGCCAGCTGCGGCGCCACCTCGTTCGTCGACCTGCCTACTGCGCGCGGTTACTGCCCGCACGCCGGTTGGATGCTCACCACCTTGGGGTTGGACAGGCGCTCGCCGTTGGTGATCGGGAACAACGATCCCGGGCAGACGCGCGCCTCGGACGTTGCGCCCCATCGCGAGCTCACGATGCCGAAGCGGTACATGTCATTCAGGCGTCGTCCCTGCATCACTGTGTTTGCCTGACGCTCGTGGATCAGGATTTCGAGCGCCGTTGGCTGCGGCGCCGCGCCCGTCCAGGACGGGAGGGCATTGAGGGCGCGAAGCTGGCTGATGCGCGACGTGAACTCGGGGGTGTTCCCCTTTGCCAGCGCCACCTCCGCCACGATCAGGAGCATGTCTCGCGACCCGGTCACGGTCAGCGGCGACATGGTCTGTCCGTTCACGAACTCGGTGAGCAGCTGTCCCGCCGCCGGATCGGGCTGCCCCGTGATCGGATCCTTCAGGGCCACCGTCATCACCTTGGTGGTGTAGTTGTAGGTGGCCAGCGATGGGTTGAAGATGACCTCGCGACGCGAGTTCGTGCATGAGGGGAGGAAGCAGTTCCCCCACCCCATGCCAACTTGCACTTCCAGCTTGAGGCGGTAGTCGCTTCCCAGGAGCGGGAGCGCGGCGATGGCATCGTCGGCCGCCCCCTGGTCATCGACCAGTGGCTGCGCTGGCGTCTTGCCGGAGGGGTTCAGCTTGCGCCAGATCGCGCGATCGAACTTCGCCCGCGCCCGCACCGCCAGGATCTGTCCCTTGAGGAGCGTGTTGGCCGCCGGGACGGAGGCGAGGGCGCGGGTCGCCGCCACCTCCGCCGAGTCGTACAGCGTGACCATCTTGTCCGGCCCCACCGCATCTCCCGCCTCACGCTGATTCGAGGCGATCACGAAGTTGTCGAAGTGATTGGCCAGGTAGTCGTACGTGATCGCGGCGTACAGGTTCGCCAGCGCCAGCTGCGTGGGATCGGCCAGTGTTCCGGCCGCCTTGAACTCCTCGAGCTGCGTGACGGTGCGCGCCGCCATGAAGCGGGCCGGCGTCATCCCGGAGAACGCGTCCTCGAGGAACTCGTTGTAGGGATCACGCACCTCGCCACGGCTGAGCCGGTCCACGCCGTCGAGCGAGCCGCTCCAGACAAAGTTGTCGCTGGCGATTTCGGCATGCCCCACCAGTTGCACCGCGCCGCGCGTCAGCGCCGCCAGCGTCCCGTTGACCTGCGCTGCGGCAGAAGCGGGCACCTTGAGCGCATCGGCGTTGACGTTGTTCGGGTTCTCTACATCCAGCAGGCTGCCGCACGCGCCCGACAGGAGTGCGATGACCATGCCGCATGCGATGCTCACCCGTTGAGCCTGCCGGCGCGCCTGCATCGGATCTGCGATTCTCAATCTCATGGATCGTCGATGCTCCCTAGAATCCAAGGCGGACGGTGAGGGCGAAGCGACGCGGAAGCGGAAGCGCGAAAGTGTCGCTCGATTCGTAGAAGTTGTTGTCGACCTGGTTGGACGAAAGGCTGTTCGAGACGCCGCCCCAGTTGGCCTCGGGGTCGGTGCCGGGATAGCGTGTCCACAGCATCAGGTTGCGCGCCGCAAACATGAACTGAACCTCGCTGGCCCCGATGCGCGAGGCGAGGCGAGCCGGCGCCGTATACGTCAGGCTCAATTCACGCCAGCGGACCATGTCGCCCGGATCGTTCTGGTTGGCCCCGTCGTATGGCGAGAGCGCCACCAGTCCCAGCCACTTCATCGCGGCGTCGTAGCGCTGTTCCGCCGTGGACGCAGGGTTCAGGAGCGTGGCCTCGACCTTCGTGGCGGCCATCTTGTTGCGGCCGAGTGTCGGCGAGGCGTTGCGGAAGGCGTCCGTGAGGTTGGTGATCGTGTAGTTCCCGGTCTTGTACTCGAACAGGGTCGCGACCTTCCAGTGCTTCGCCACGCGAAGGTTGCCTCCGAACGCGCCCTGCCAATCGGGCATCGGCTTCCCCTGGTAGTGATCGAGGTAGTCGCCGTTCCCGTTGTCGTCCGCCCGGAGGAGCTTGAGATTCGTCGGGTTGATCGGGTTGGCGAGCGCCGCCAGCAGCTCGGCCTTGGTGGCCGCACGCCCACTCGTGCCTAACGTGAACGGCGTCTCGTCCGGCTTGAGGCAACCGCCCTTGGCCTGGGCGGCCGCGTTCGAGTAGCTGCTGCACGGCGCCATGATCTTGGCCCCGAACAGCGAACCGGGGGCATAGCCCTCCTTGATGAAACCACGGACGCGTACGTATGACCCCTGCACCTTGATGGCCGGCGCGCCGCCAAGGCTCACCACGTTCTGGTGCAGGTACGACGCGTTCGCGAAGAGGTCGAGCGACAGGTTCGGCTTGTTGACGACGTAGCCATTCACGCCGATCTCCCACCCGTTGGCCTCGAGCTCGCCAATATTGGCCAGCTGGCGGGCGGTGAAGCCACCGGAGAGCGGAAACTGCTTCTGCACCAGCGCGTCCGTCACCCTGCGGCGCCAGTTGGTGACCGTGAGGCTCACACGATCGTTGAGGAAGCCTGCTTCGGCCCCCGCTTCGAGTTCGGTCGAGACTTCGGGCTTGAGGTCAGGATTCCCGAGGTTGTCGGGCATCAGGCCGCCACCCGTCGATGCGGCCTGCGCGCGATACGTCGTGAACTTGTCGAACGCCCCCGGCTGTCGCCCCGAACGGCCGATCGCCGCGCGAACGCGGAACGTCGAGACCAGACCCGAGGTCCACCACGGACGGTCGGACGGGACCACCGAAAGGCTCGCTTTCGGGTACAGCACCCCGCCGGCACTCTCGCCGAAGGCGCTGTTATAGTCGTAGCGCGCGCCCACGGTGCCGAAGATCCAGTCGCTCAACCCGACCTGCTCCTGCACGAAGTAGCCCGCATTGACCACCTTCACGAGTCCCTCGTACACGCTCGGCGTATTGCCGGCCCCCACCACTTCGAGCCCCGGCCCGGGGAAGTTGCGGTTCGACCCCCCTTCGTTCCGCTGGTTGGTGATGAAACCCTGTCCGCCGACCACGAGCGTCGAGCGGATGGCGGAGGTGAACTGACGATCCCAACTCGTCTTCACGTCCAGGGTCACGTTCTGCTGCCACAAGTCATCGACGCTGCGCGAGCCATCGGGGGCGTTGAGCGAGAAACGATCCACGGCATTCCCGAACGGCATGAAGCTCACCGCACGCATCGACGTGTTGTCGAGCCCGAGCGTCGCGTCGAAGTTGAACTCCGTGGTGGGCGTCCAGCGCGTTGTCAGGGCACCCGTGTAGTGCGTCCCGTCCTGGTAGATCTCCTGTTGCAGCGCCTCACGAACCGTGTTGCTCAGGGTGTTGCCGAATGGGTTCCCGGCTCCCTTGCAGCGCCCGTTGCCCGCGATCGCATCCAGGGATTTGACGCCGTTCGCGTCGAGGCAATAGCCCTGATCCGGGCGCGCATACATCGCCTGCGCATACGGCGAGTAGATCGAGTTGCCGCCCTGCGGCACCTCGCTATGCAACACCGTGTAGCGCGACTGGAAACCGATGTTGATTTTCTCGCGCGGGAAGATGTTCAGGTTCATCGAACTCTGCACCCGTCGCGCGATGTCAGCCTGGAGACCGCCGAGTTTGTCCGACGTGAAGGGGCCGTCCTCATATTGATAGCGCCCGCCAACGTAATACGTCATGCGATCCGTGCCGCCGGTCACCGAGCCGTTCAGCACATTCCCGTACCCCGTCTCGTACAGCTGCTTCGTCACGTTGTAGCCGAACGGGACGAAGGGGGTGATGGTCTGGCTGTACAACTTGCTCAGGAGCGTGGCCTGATCGGAGGTTCGTGCGAAGCCTGTGTTGGGGGCGACGCGATCGCTCGGGTAGGCCAGCTGCGAGCGCTCGTAGTCCAGGTTCCATCGCGCATTTCCTTGCGCGCCCTTCTTGGTGAAGATCTGGATAACGCCGTTGGAGGCCTCGGTGCCGTAGAGCGTCGCCGCGGCCGCTCCCTTGAGCACCTCGATGCGCTCGATCGATGTCGGGTCGATGTCGTCGAGGCGCGACGTTGCCGTGCCACCGAAACCGGAGCCGCCGTTGTCCATGCGTACCCCGTCGATATAGATGATGGGGTTGTTGGACTGCGAGAGCGAGGCGTTGCCGCGAATGCGAATGCGCGCCCCGCCACCCGTCACGCCGCTCGAGGGAAGGACCATGACGCCCGGCATCCGCGCCGCCAGCGCCTCGGTGGGGGTCTGGATGGGAGCGCTCCGGAGCTCGGCGATATCGACCGTGCCGATCGTGTTACCGAGCTTCTTGGTCTCCACCGCCGTTCCAGTTCCCGTGGTGACCACCGCTTCCAGCTGCAACGCCGACTGCTGGAGGGCGAACTCCACGCGTGCCGTCGCTCCCAGAGCGACCGTCACGCTCCGGGATGCCTGGGCATATCCGATGAGGCGCACGCGCACTTCGAGCGTCCCCACCGGGACGTTGGTAAGCCGGAACGTCCCGGTGACGCTGGTGCTGGCGCCAATGCTCGTGCCGGCGATAAACGCCTGCGCGTTGGCGAGTGGCTGCTGGGTGGCGGCGTCGCGGACCACGCCCTCGATCGAGCCGGCGGTGGTCGGTGCAACCTGCGCGTGCGCGCTCACCCCTGCGCTCGCCAGGCCGAGGAATGTCGCCGTAGCGATGTACCTGGCAGTTCGGCTAACGACCCATCTGTTGATCACAACGTCCCTCCGACTGTGGTGAGATGCTACGAATGGACAGGAACTTCCTGCTGGTAGCGCTTGCGGCCCCCGACGAGGCGGATCAGGGTGGAATCCCCCCACCGCCGGGTGGGCCGTCGCCCCCCGCCACGCCGCGCATGTGTCGCACGCTGAGGAAGACCGCGATCGTCCCTGCCACTGCCGATGCCGCCACGACCATCGTGCGCCGCTTGTCGAGGGTGCGGCGTCCAGTGAATGCCACCGCGTCGGCGGGAATCGCGACACGCTTGCCCACCCACGACACGCGCTGCGCCGTGAACGCGGAGATGGACGTAGTCATGCGAAGCACCAGCGAGTCACCGGTCGCATCGAGCACCTCGCCCTCGAGGATCGCGGGGGTAACGCCAAGTTGCTTGCCTACGGTCGGTGCGCCCTGCTCGTTGAGGCGCACGCGCACCACCGATCCTGCCAGCGCGCCGCCGGCCATCGGAACGAACTCGAAGCATCCCGTCAGGAGCACCAAGATGACAATGCGCATCACCGTCGCGAGCGCACGCCCGCGCCGACGTCGTTCGGGATACCGTGGACGCGGGAAGCGCGCGAGGCGCGAGCGACGCATGGGAAGCGCGTCTCCCGACTGGTCTGACCGGTGGGCAGGTGTCCGTCGTGGCATTCTGAACGCATCCAGCTGCAACGGTGACCGTACGCGAACGTGTCGCCTGCACGGCGCTGGCGGCACGAACTGCGAGACGCGCCGCAAGCCCCGGTTCGAGCGACGGGACCGTGTATAACGTTCGGGTGCGGCTGGACGTTCGAACCCGATTGTTCGACCTCGATCCCTCGGCTCGTCAGCAGTGTGGTCGCATCTCCATCGTGCGCGGCGCAGGCGTCGATGCGAATACTCCGCGCGAATCGCCCTCTTTCTCCATCGGGCGCGCGAGATCAACGGCAGCGAGCGTATCGAGCCGCTCGACTCGGCACCAGCGGTGGAATGTGAGCGCTCTCATGTCCGCCGGACCTCGCGGGCACGTCGCGAGTGGGACGGGCCTGAGCGATTGCACCGGGCGCCACGTCCGCAGTGGACGTGGCGCCCGGTGCCAGCGCGTGAAAGCGTTAGGCGTTAGGCGCTGTGCCCGGTGCGTGCGGCGATGTACTCGCGGGCGGCGGTGGCGGCAATGCGCTCCTGCGCCAGCGTGTCGCGGTCGCGCACGGTGACCGTGCCGTCGGTCATCGTCTGCCCGTCGATCGTGAGGCAGAACGGCGTCCCGATCTCGTCCTGGCGCCGATAGCGACGCCCAATGGCCCCGCTTTCGTCGAGAAAGACGGGGAAGTGCGGGCGCAGCTCGTTGGCGAGCTTCTCGGCGAACTCCGGCATCCCGTCCTTCTTGGTGAGCGGGAAGACGCCGGCCTTGATGGGGGCGAGCGACGGAAGGAGGCCGAGGACGACTCTTCCCTCTGCCTCACCGGGGACCGCCTCCTCGCGATACCCGTTCACGAGGACGGCGAGCGTGGTGCGGTCGGCGCCCACCGAGGTCTCGACGACAAACGGGACGTAGCGACGATTGCTCACCTGGTCCACATACTCCAGGCGCTTGGACGAGTACTCCTGGTGGCGCGTGAGGTCGAAGTCGCCGCGATGATGGACGCCTTCGATCTCCTGGAAGCCCAGCGTCCCGCCAAAGTCGAACTGGATGTCGAAGGCGGCGCGCGCGTAGTGCGCCAGCTCCTCCGGCGTGTGCTGGTGGAAGAGGAGGCGGTCCGGCTGCAACCCTAACGACTGATGCCAGGCCATGCGCTGCGCCTTCCAGTACTCGAACCACTGCATGTGGTCCGACTCCGGATCGACGAAGAACTGCATCTCCATCTGCTCGAACTCGCGCGTGCGGAAGATGAAGTTCCCCGGGGTGATCTCGTTGCGGAACGCCTTGCCGATCTGGGCGATGCCGAAGGGGACCTTTTGCCGCGACGCCTGCTGCACGTTGAGAAAGTTGACGTAGATCCCCTGCGCCGTCTCGGGGCGCAGGTACACCACCGCCGCCGATTCCTCGACCGCCCCCATGAACGTCTTGAACATGAGGTTGAAGTTGCGCGGCTCGGTGAGCTGGCAGTCGGCGTGCTCCCCGGGATGCTTGCTCGGCTTTCGCGGGCATTGCGCATCCTCGAGTTTGTCGGCGCGGAATCGCGCCTTGCACGCCTTGCAATCGACCATGGGATCGGTGAAACCGGCCACGTGTCCCGACGCTTCCCACACACGCGGGTGCATGAGGATGGCCGCGTCGAGCCCCTCGATGTCGCCGCGGGCGCGGACCATGGCGTGCCACCACCGGTCCTTGAGGTTCTTCTTCAGTTCGACGCCCAGCGGACCGTAGTCCCACACCGAGCCGGCCCCTCCATAGATCTCGGAGGACTGGAAGATGAAGCCGCGCCGCTTGGAGAGCGACACGAGTTTTTCCATGACGTCGGGGTGGGGCATAGGGCAATCAGGGGACAGGAGACGGACAATGGCTCAGCGACCACGCAAGGTAACCACTCACGGCGTCGCCGGAGAGCGTGGACGGAGCCGCGGTATCGCCTGCACCGCCAGCATCGCGAGCACGACCACGAAGGGCACCAGCTCGATGTTGTGCCGGGCCGTGAACTCGTCCAGCGACGCGGACGCCAGCAGGTAGCTGAGGGGGACCCAGGTGAACGCACCCACGAAAGTGGCCGGCGCCACGCGATACCCGACGATGGCGCCGAGGACGGCCAACGCGCAGAGTGGCCACCAGAGCGCGAGATAGCTGGTGCGCTGGCTTACGCGCCAGCCAAGCCCGCTGGCGGTGTTTCGCAACACAGGCGACGACTCGGCAGGCGATTCCCAGCGCGTGGTCCCCCACGGCACATCCTCCTCACTCGCGTCGGCCACGAACTCACGCCAGGCCAGCGGCGGAATGCCGGCGGCGAAGCGCCACGGGTTGGAGCGAATCGACTCGATCGACACCTCGTACAGCAACCGGGAGACTTCTGGCTCACTCATGGTGGAGAAGGCCGGATGTGTGGTCACATGCCACCATTCCATCGAGCGCGGATCGTCGTCACCCAGCATCGACAACAGGCGCCGCGTGGCCGCTGCGTCGGCGGCAACGATGTCGCCCTCGGTGACCGCGCGATTGTAGAGGTGAAGTCCGGCGGAGTACGTCAGTTGTGTTGTGCCGCTCCGCGCCCAGTTCCAGGCCATCGGGGCGACAACCACGAGTCCGGACACACCGAACGCCACGGCCAACTGTCGATAACGACGTGGCGCGCGGAGCTGCAAGGCAACCATTGCGGGCGCGACGGCCCCCAGCGGCACGACGCGCAACAAGCCTCCCCATCCGAGCAACAGGCCGCTGGCGATGGGCGCGAGGAGCCCGGATGATTCGGCCGATCGAATCGCAAAGTGGCAGGCTCCGATCATCGCCGCGAGCGTTGCCGACTCGGAGAGGATCGTCTGCGCTGCGGTCACGACCGGAACGAGCAGTCCCGTGAGGAGTGCACCGAGCAGCGCGAGTTCCTCGTCGACCACGCGCCGAAGAATGCCGTAGGTCCAGATGGCGCCGGCAACGATCATCACGTGCTGTAGCAGCGTCACGAGCAGTCCGAAGCGTTCGCCAGACAGCGATTGGGCGAAGCCGAGGAGTAGCGGATACCCCGGCGGAAAGTACGCCGCGACTCCCTCGCGAAGTGCCGCCAGGCTCTCGAGGTATCCCGGCGTGTCATCCTCGACGCCGATCGCTTGCGTTGCCCAGAACACCAGGTGGTGTGCAGCGAGCATCGCCAGCAACCAGGGAGCGGTCCTCCCGCCAACTCGCCACGCGCCGAGCGCCCACGTCAACCATCCGAGGGCGAGCAGCGTGACGCCGAAGATCCACCACGACGGCGCCGTTGGAGGCGCTTCGAGGAGGAGCGAATCGTCGAGCGTCGAGAGGGAGGTCGACGACAGTTCAACTCCATCGCGCGCGACGCGAATGTCGCCGTCCCACGGCAACCCTTGCAGCTGGAGGAGAAAGTGACTCCCGTCGAACTCCAGGACGGATGACGCGGCGTCGGCGAGCGGGACGAGGGTGGTGGCCTGGAAGTTCTCCATCTCCACCACCTGCCATCCGACGCGCGACTCGAGCTCGTCCAGGCGTATGCGCCGACCGTCCACCACGAGCGTTCCCACCCTCAGCGCACCGGGCGCGCCAGGCTCGGTCGAGTCGGGCGAGGGCGTGGTGGGCACTGCCGTCACGACGAAGTGGCCCCAGGGCGCCTCGGTGACGCTCAGCGAACGACGCGCGCTCTCGCTCACGAAGAGGATCGTGAGGATGAGGATGGCGAGTCGCAGAGTCGCGCGCGGCTGCGATCCCGCGTCGCTACCGCTTTGCGTCATCGCCAACGCCCAGCTCGCGATACCACGCCGCGAAAGCGCGCTCGAAGAAGACCTTGTTGAACAGCGCCCACTCGCCTAACGCGGGCGAGAGGGTGAACGCGGCGGCCGCCTCGGCAACCGGCGTTCCCTTGCCGTGTGCGGCGCGCGCCGCCTGCTCCACCTCGCCAAGCATGGCGAGATAGCGCCCCACGTCGGCGTCGGTCGCCACGCCGCCGTGGCCGGGGACGTAGGTCGTTTGCCGTTCGCGGCGCAGCGCGCGCGCCGCCAGTGCGAGTCGCGTCGGCGTGGCGTCGACAAAGTTCGGGAACATCGCGTTCCACACCAGGTCACCGGTGAAGACGACCGACGGATCGTCGACTTCCACCGAGACGTCGCTCGCGGTGTGCCCGTCTCGCCTGACGAGTCGCACAGTGCGGCCCCCCAGGTCAACCGTCGTCGAGGACTCGGCGAGCCTGAGCGCTCCCGTGAGGGCCGCTTTCCGCTCCTCGTCGGGGGCGGCGGGCGGGGTGGGCATCGCCCTGAAGAGCGAGGTCAGCGACTCCTCGGTGACCAAGGTGCGCGGCATCGCTCGGGCGTTGGCGTCATCACGGTAGCCGGCGACGCCGCTGGAGTGATCGGCGTGGTAGTGCGTGACGACCAGGTGCGTCGGCCAGCGCCCCGTCAGCTGCTTGGCCTGCCTGGCGAGCCACGCCGCCCCGCCCGGTGTCATGAAGCCCTCGATGGCCAGGACTCCGCTGCGCCCGGCGATGATCCCACCGTTGGCCACCGTGTCGCGCGCACCGGTGAGCGGCGTGGAGATGAGCGCCCAGATCCCGTCGGCGACTTGCTCCAGCCGCCCGAACGGCTCCGTGGTTACCACCGGTCCGCGTGCCTCCTGCGCCCACAGGCGCCGCAGCGCGTGGGGCGCAACGGCGGCCGCCAGCGCCAGGTGCGCCGTGCACGAGGCGCCATCGATCAGGAACGTCCGCCGCGAGACCGGTCGATGCATCGTTGCCTTCCTGCTCCCGTTGCCTAGGTATCCAGCTCCCTGCTCAACCGAGGTGCAGCCGGCGGCGCCTCGCCCTTGAGCCGCGCGGCAATCGCGTCCCCGTGAAAGCGCCCGTTCTCGATGAAGACCTTGTTGGCGTCGAAGCCCGCCGTCACCACGCCGGCGATGAAGAGGCCGGGGACGGTGGTCTCCAGCGTCTCCGGGGTATGCGACGGGATCCCGGTCGCCGCGTCGGTCGGCACCCCCGCACCGCGCAGCAACGCCATGTTGGGGGCAAAGCCGGTGAGGAGGAAGACGTGATCGGCGGGGATGGACGTGGTGGCGCCATCCGCAGTCGCGATCTCCACCGCCTCCGGCCGAATCTCGACCACACGCGAGTTCCAGCGCGCGTCGATTGCCCCTTCGGCAATCCGGTTGTTGAGGTCGGGGAGAATCCAGGGTTTGATCTTCTTGTCGAAAGCGGGGCCGAAGTGCACGAGCGTCACCTGCGCACCGGCGCGCCACAGGTCGAGCGCGGCCTCGGCCGCCGAGTTGCCACCGCCAACGACGACCGCCCGCTGCTGGAAGGCCACGTGCCCTTCACGATAGGCATGGGAGACGTGGGCGAGTTCCTCACCCGAGACGTTGAGCCGGTTGGGTGAGCCCCAGTAGCCGGTCGCGACCACCACCGCCTTGCAGGCAATGGCGTGCGCGGTGCCGCTGCGCTTGCGCGTGCGCACGGTGAACTGTGGGGCCGCCCCCTCGATGGCCACCACGCGCTCGAACTGGCGCACCGTGAGGTCGAAGTGCTGCACCACCGCGCGATAGTACGTCAGCGCGTCGCGCCGCGTGGGCTTGGCATCGGAGATGACGAACGGCAGCCCACCTAACGACAACTTCTCGGCGGTCGAGAAGAAGGTCGCGTAGGTGGGATAGTGCGTGATCGAGCTGGTGACGCACTCGGCGTCGACCACGAGGACGCGGTAGCCAGCGCGCTCGAGCGAGATGGCGGCGGCGAGCCCGCAGGGGCCAGCCCCCACCACCACGACATCGGTCGCGTCGTCCTGCCGGCGATCGGGCATCGGCATCGGCTACCCCTGCCCCGCGGCGGTGTCAATGATCTGGTCGCGACGCGTCCCCACCGAGACAAAGCGCACCGGCGATTCCACGAGCTGCTCCATCCGGTCCAGGTAGGTGCGCGCCTCCGTAGGCAGGTCGGCCAGCGAGCGCGCGTCGGCGGTGGAGCGCTTCCACCCCGGGAACCACTCATACACCGGCTCGATCTGGTCGAGCACCGTGATGTCGGCCGGGAACTCGTCGTAGCGCGTGTCGCCCACGCGATAGCCGGTGCAGATGGCCAGCTCCTCGAGCGTATCGAGCACGTCGAGCTTGGTCACGGCCAGGGCAGTGAGCCCGTTCACGCGCACGGCGTAGCGCACCACGACGGCGTCAAACCATCCGCAGCGGCGCGGACGCCCGGTCGTGGCGCCGTACTCGTTCCCCAGCGTCCGCACGCGCGACCCCAGCGGCTCGGCGAACTCGGTGGGGAGCGGGCCGTTGCCCACGCGCGTCGTGTACGCCTTCACCACGCCTAACGCATGGTGCAGCGCCGTGGGGGCAATGCCCGCGCCGGTGGCGGCGCCACCCACGGTCGTGTTGCTCGACGTCACGAAGGGATACGTCCCGTGGTCCACGTCGAGCAGCGAGCCTTGCGCCCCCTCCAGCAGGATGGCCGCCCCCGACCTGGTGGCGCGATGCAGCAACAGTCCCAGGTCCTCCGACAGCGCGGTGAGGCGCGGCGCCAGCGCGCCCAGCCGGTCCATCGTCTCCTCGACCGAGGCGCGCTTCGACGACCCGAAGTGCTCCAGGCGCATGTTGGCCGTCTCGACTCCCATCTCGACCAGCGGACGCAGGCGGTCCATGTGCTTGAGGTCGACGACGCGCACCCCGCGCCGCCCAGCCTTGTCCTCGTAGCACGGGCCAATGCCGCGCCCCGTCGTCCCGATCGCCTTCGACGCCGCACTCTCCGAGTCGACCAGCTTGTGGTACGGCATCACCAGGTGCGCGCGATCGGAAACGTAGAGGCGCCCCTCGACATCGATCCCGTCCTTCACCAGTTCGTCAATCTCCGTAAAGAGCGTCTCGGGATCGAGGACGACGCCGTTGCCAATGGCGCAGCGCACCCCCGGGTGCAGGATTCCGGAGGGGATCTGGTGCAGGACAAACGAGTCGTCGCCGATGTGCACGGTGTGCCCGGCGTTGGCCCCCCCCTGGTAGCGCACGACCCAATCGGCCTTCTCGGCGATCACGTCGACGAGCTTCCCCTTCCCTTCGTCGCCCCACTGGGCGCCGACGACCACGATGGTGCGCGTCTTTGAATCGAACATGGCTGCTGCCTGGCAGGAGGGCGCGGGCCGGGATCGCCCCTAGGGCGGCACGGCGAGGCGGGACACAAAAAAACGCCCCCGCGCGCAAGCGGGGGCGTTGGCGAAAACTACCCTCTGGAGGGCGGGAGTCAACGACGAATTCCGCCCGCTTCCCACGCGCTCAGTGCGCCTGCTTGGAATACTGGCGCACCGCCAGCGCGAGAATCGCCACGCCGCCCACCGCCAGCCCCGCCAGCCGTGCCGCCACGAGCTCGAATCCCGCCCCGCGCACCAGCACCGCCCGCATGATCCAGACGAAGTGCCGCACCGGATTCGCCTCCGCGACGAGCTGTGCCCAGCGAGGCATCGATTCGACCGGCGTGAACAGTCCGCTCATCAGGAGATAGATCATGATGATGAAGAAGGCGACGAACATCGTCTGCTGCTGCGTGTTGGTAAAGGTCGAGATCCAGAGCCCCGTGCCGAGCGTCACGACCAGGTAGACCGCGGCGGACACGAAGATCAGCGGGACACTCCCGCGCATCGGGATACCGAACGCCACGCGACCGAGTGCCAGCCCGATGGCGAAAATCAGAAGCGCGAGGATCCAGAAGGGGATGAGCTTCCCGGCGATGAACTGCGTCTTCGTGATGGGGGTGACATTGAGCTGTTCCAGCGTCCCGATCTCCTTCTCGCGCGCGATGTTCTGCGCGGTGAGCAGGAGGCCGATGATTGTCACGAGCGAGACCATGATCGCCGGGACCATATAGTGCTTGTAGTCACGCGTGGGATTGAACCACCCCTGCGCGCGCAACTCGAGCGGTGCCGCGCGCACCACGCGTGCGCTCACCGGCGCGGGCATGGCGAGCGAGAGGTCACGCGCGAAGGCGGCGACGACCGATTGCACGCCCGTCTGCACGATGCCGGCCACGGCGCCTTCCTCGGCGTTGATTTGCAGCTGAACCGTGGCGTGCCGCGCGCGCGTGAGATCGCGCTCGAAATCGCGCGGGATGCGGAGCACCGCCTTGGCCTGGCGATCCATGAGCAGTTCCTCCACGCCGCGCGCGTCGCTGCTGGCGCGCACGATGCGAAAGCGCTCACCGCCTTCCAGCCGCATGATGAGCCGCGCCGACGATGTGCTGCGATCGTCATCGACCACCGCGAGCGTGGTGCGCGTCACGTCGAACGTTGCCGCGTGCGACAGGATCAGCAGCTGCATGACGGGGATGAAGAAGATCTGGAACACCGTCGCGCGATCGCGGAAGATCTGCAGGAACTCCTTGCGGACGAGGAAGAAGATGGTGCGCATCGCTCAGTCCAGTCGGATGGCCAGCCGCTTGGCGCCGGCGGTGAGGAGGAGCGCGGTCATGCCGAGGAGGATGAGCGACTCCTGCCAGAGGACCTCCAGCCCTGCCCCCTTCACCATGATCCCGCGCACCACGAGGAGGAACCATCTCCCGGGGATGATGTTGGACACGACCTGCAGCGCCACGGGCATGGAGTCGATGGGGAAGATGAAGCCCGACAGCAGGAGCGTCGGCATGAGGAGCCCGGCGAGCGCGGCGAGCATCGCCGTGCGCTGGGTCTGCGCGACCGACGAGATGACGATGCCCAGCGAGAGCGAGGTGACGATGTACAGGAGGCACTCCGTCAGGAGCAAGGTGACGCTCCCGCGCAGCGGCATGTGAAAGACGGTGCGCGCGGCGCCAAGGACGATGAGGACGTCGACGAAGCCAAGGACGACGTACGGGGCCACCTTGCCGAGGACGATCTGGAACGGGCGCAGCGGGGAGACGAGGAGCATCTCCATCGTCCCCATCTCCTTCTCGCGCGTGATGGAGATGGCAGTCATCATCGCCGAGACGATAGTGAGGATGAGGGCAATGAGCCCGGGGACGAAGAGGAAGACGGACTCCAGCGACGGGTTGTAGCGCATGCGCGAGGCAATGTCGATGCGCGCGCCGCCAGGGAGGGCGCGGACCTCCTCGGCGTGCCACTGCAGCAGCACCGCACTGGCGTAGGCCTGCATGATCGACCCCATGTTGGGATCGGCCGCGTCGGTGACGAGCTGGATCGCCAGCGGTTGGCTTTCGGTGAGCAGGCGCTCGGCGTCGACCGGGAGGACGATGGCCTGGCGCACCGACTGGTCCTTGAAGCGCTCCTCCACGTCACGGAGGCGTGGCACGGTCGCTTGCAGGATGAGGCGGTCGGAGGCGGCAATGCGCTCGGCGAGTCGCCGCGTTGCGGCGCTGGGGGTGGGGTCGACGATGACGACGCGAATGTCGCTCACGTCGGTGCGCACGGCGAAGCCGAACAGGAGGAGCTGGATGAGCGGCATCGCGACGAGGATGAGGAGCGTCTGCCAGTCACGCAGGACGTGGAAGACTTCCTTGCGCACGAAGCCGACAAAGGCGCCAGCGCGCGCGCGGGCACCGGTGAGCGGGGGCGAACTCATGCGGCCCCAGGTCGCGTGAGGCGCAGGAAGACTTCGTCGAGCGAGTCGGCATCGAAGGCGCGCTTCACCTCACCCGGCGTTCCCATCGCGGCAATGGCGCCATCGACCATGATCGAGAGGCGGTCGCAGTATTCCGCTTCATCGAGGTAGTGCGTCGTGACGAGCACCGTCGTCCCGCTTGCGGCTGTCTCGTAGATCATCTCCCAGAAGCGCCGCCGCGTGATGGGATCGACGCCGCCCGTGGGTTCGTCGAGGAAGACGACCCTGGGTTGGTGGAGGAGGGCGACGGAGAAGGCCAGCTGCTGCTTCCAGCCTAACGGGATGCGCCTGACGAGTTCCTTGCGGGCGTGTTCGAGCCCGATGCGGCCCAGGAGCGTGTGCGTGCGCTCGGCGATTTGCGCGTTCGAGAGCCCGTAGATCCCGCCAAAGAGCGTGATGTTCTCCTGGACGGTGAGGTCGTCGTACAGGGAGAAGCGTTGCGACATGTAGCCTATGTGGCGGCGCACCTGCTCGGCGTGCGACGCGATGTCGAAGCCGGCCACGGTGGCGCGCCCGAACGTCGGCTCGAGGAGGCCGATGAGCATGCGCATGGCGGTGGTCTTCCCTGCGCCATTGGCACCGAGAAAGCCGAACACCTCGCCCTGTGCCACGTGAAACGTTATGGCGTTCACCGCGGTAAACGATCCGAAGCGGCGCGTGAGGTCGAGGGCGTCGATGGCGTTGGGGACGGGAGTGGTCATGCGGCATCCTCGTGCAGCATGTGCCACATGAAGGCGTCCTCGATGGAGGCAGCGGTCGCGCGCACCTCCAGGTCGTCCAGCCCTGCCTGACGAGCGAAGGCGCGCACCTCGTCGGCGATGACGTCTGGCGGCAGGTCGGTGCGCGCGTCGGTGTAGTGCGCCACTTCGCCAAACGGCCAGACCGCGGCGGCATGCGGGAAGCGCCGCAGCACCTCGAGGACGCCGAGCCGGTTGGGCGATCGCACCGCGAAGAGCGGGTTCGGGTACGCGCGCTCCACCGCCGACGGCTCGTCGATGAGGAGGATCCTTCCCTTCTGCACCAGCGCCACGCGGTCGCAGCGTGATGCTTCGTCCATGTAGGGGGTCGAGACGATGATCGTCAGCCCGCCGGCGCGCAGCCGGTCGAGCAGGTCCCAGAACTCCTTGCGCGAGACCGCGTCGACGCCGGTCGTCGGTTCATCGAGAAAGAGGATGTCGGGGGCGTGCACGAGGGCGCAGCAGAGTGCAAGCTTCTGCTTCATTCCCCCGGACAACGCCCCCGCCCGGCGGCTGGCGAACGGTGCCAGTTGCCGCCAGATCGGTTCAATGATGCGCATCCCCTCGTCGATGCTTGTCCCGAAGACCGAGGCGAAGAACTGCAGGTTCTCGCGCGCGCTGAGGTCGGGGTAGAGCGAGAAACGACCCGGCATGTAGCCCACCCGCGTGCGCAGCTCCCAGAGGTCACGCACCACATCGAGTCCCAGCACCGACACGCTCCCCGTATCGGGCACGAGCAGCGTGACCATCGTGCGGAAGAGCGTCGTCTTCCCCGCCCCGTCGGGGCCGATGAAGCCGAACAGCTCGCCCGGCGCCACCTCGAACGACATGGCGTCCACGGCCACGACGTCGCCGAATCGCTTGCTGAAGTCGCGCGCGACCACCGCTGGCGCGTTCACTTGTCTCGCCCCTGGGCATTGGTCGCCGTCACCGGCGCCAGCACGACTTCCCCCGGCATTCCGATACGGAGGCGGCCATCGCCGTTAGGCACCGCCACCTTCACCGCGTATACCTGCGTGGTTCGCTCGTCGCGCGTCTGGATCGGCGTCGGCGTGAACTCGGCCGACGCCGCGATCCACGTGATGCGTCCGGGCACGAGGCGTAGCGAGTCACCACCGGCGTCGACCCGCACCTGCACCGCCTCACCGAGCGCGAGCTGCGCCAACTGCCCGCCGCTCACGTAGGCACGCAGCACCAGCGTGTCGAGCGCCGCCATCTTGAAGAGCGGCGTCCCCACCTGCACGAACTCGCCGGGCTCGACAAAGCGCGCGAGGACGGTCCCAGCCAAGGGCGCGACAATGCGGCTGCGGCGGATCTTCTCGTCGATGGAGGCCACTTGCGCCTCGATCGACGCCACGTCGCGTGCGATGGTCGCGCGTGTTGCCGACGTCCCTTGCAGCTGCTCGCGCAGGACCTTCGCGTCGCGCTCGGCGCGGTCGCCCTGCTGCGCCGTCGCGGCCTTGGCGGCCAGCAGGCGCTGCGTGCGCTCCAGCTCGCGATCGGCGATGACGCGCTGCGTCTCGAGCGTGGCGGCGTTGGCGTCGACCTCGCGGAGCCGGGAGCGCGAGGCGTCGCGGCGCGCCAGCAGCTCGGCGCGCTGCAGCGACAGCGTCACCGTGTCGACGAGGCCGACGTCTGCCTGGGCGTCGAGGCGCGCTCCCTCTTCGGCCGACAGCCGCAACACCCGCCCGCTCGCTTCGGAGGAGACGGTCACTTCCGTCGCCTCGAAGTTGCCGTAGGCGTCGGCAGCGTCCTGCTGGCACGCCCCCGCGACGAGGAGGGCACCCACTGCAATCACGTGAAGTCGGGACATGACGGACTATGGCTGGAGGGAACGCGGGGCCAGGCCCAGCGTGGTGAGATAGCGGGCCTGCGCCTGGGCCAGCTCGGCGCGGTGCCGTTGCAGTTGCAACGTGGCTTCGACGACGTCGGTGCGCGTCTCCACATACTCCGCGCCGGTGATGGCCCCCTCATTGAACTGCGCGCGCGCCTGCACCTCGATCGACTGGCGCAGGGTGACGAGCTGCGCATCGCTCGCCAGGGCATCTCGCACCCGTTGCATGTCGGCCAGGTCGGACTCCACGGCGCGCGCAAGCTGCTCGGCGAGGGCGCGTTCCTCGGTGGTCACGATGCGCTGTTGCAGCCGCAGCCCCTCGGCGGCGCGTTGGGCGCCACGCCACGTCCACGGACGCCACTCCACACGCACCCCCGCCATCCAGAAGCCGTCGGGATCGGTGCGGAACTGGTTGAGGCCGGGGCGTCCCACCCCTCCCTGCCCAAAGGCGAGGACGCGCGGGCGGTTCTCGACATTCGTCAGCGCCGCCTCGCGGTCGATGCGTTCGCGCGTGCGCGCGAACTGCGCGAACTCGGGGCGTGCGCGCAAGGCGTCGACCCGCCCCTCGCTTCGCGTGCGGTCCACGTCGGCGGCGTAGTCGGGAAGGGCGAGAATCGTACCGTCGGCGATCGTGCGTCCGGTGAGCCGCTCCAGGACGGCGACCGACGCGCGCCGCGCGGACAGCGCCTCGTCGCGCGCCATGCGAGAGCGCAACTGCTCGGCCACGATGGCCGACGTGTCGCGCGGGAGCGCCGCACCATTGATCACGCGCGCGCGCGCCAGTTGCAACCGCGCATCGAGGTCGCCCAGCAGCGCGTCGAACTCCTGCGCCCGCTCCTGCAACAGGTACGCCGAGAAGAAGGCGCCATTCACCTCGCCGCGCAGCCGGTACAGCGTCGCATCGACCGCAGCCGCCGACTCCGCCACGCGTGCGCGCTCCACCGACTGGCGCGCCGCGATCGAGCCACCGTCGTACAGCAGCTGGCTCACGTCGAGCGTGGTCTGCCAGCGGTCCTTGGGCAGGACCGGCATTGTCGCGTTGGGGAGCTTGAGCAGGAGCTGCGTCACGTCGCTCTGGTGCGACGCACTGCCGTTCAGCGCCAATTGCGGGCGTCGCTCCATGTCCAGCGTGGTGAGGCGGAGCGCGCTGGCGTCGCGCAGCAGCTCGCGCTGGCCGGCGCGCGGGTCGCGCTGCACGGCGGCGTCCTGCAGGGCCGAGAGCTGCAACGTGTCGGGCGCCTGCGCCGCGAGTGCGTGCGGCGCCGTGGACGAGAGCGCCGTGGCCACGAGCAGCGCGGCCCAGCGCCGCGCCGCGTGCGAGCGGAATGAACGGGAGATACTCACGGGCGTAGCGACGCGAGGATGAGTGAGGGGAGGAGCCGGCGCCGCTCCTCGACAAAGGCGGGAAAGCGCCGATCGTCGAGCCGGAGCATGGCCGTGAGCATCGGTCGCGCCATGAAGGGAAAGACCAGCAGCGCCATCAGGTTGACGACAAACACTTCGACGCTGATGGGGCGCATGCGTCCTGCGGCGGCCTCGGCGTCGAGTTGCTGTCGCAGCGCCTCCAGCGGCGGTCGGCCGCGCGCGGTCATGAGCGTGGGCAGTCGATCGGGCTCGGTGTACATCTCCGAGACCACATAGCCGGCGAGGTACGGGCGCGCGGAGTGGAAATCGGTCTGCTCCTGCACCAGGGCGTGGATCTTGTCGTGGAGCGAAATCGCCGGATCGCCGAGCAGGGAGAAAAGCCTCGGCATGAAGTCAGCGATGGCCTGCGCGAAGACGGCGTCGGCGAGCGTCGCCTTGGTACTGAAGTAGTAGTGGAGGAGCGCCTTGTTGACGCCAGCCTCGCGGGCGATGTCGGCGGTGCGCGCCTTGGCGGTTCCCTGCGCCAGGAAGACGCGATGCGCGGCGGCGAGAATGCGTTCGCGCGTCTCGAGGTCGGCGAGCGCCGCGTTTGATCCGTTACGCGCCGCGTTCGAGCCGCTGCGCGCCACGTTCGAGCTGCTGCGCGCGGGCGTCGCGCGAGTCCTCTTCGGTGCCGCTGCCTGCCGACGAGCCATGTCAACCTTCTGGTTTAACCACGCGGTTAAGTCTGGCGGCCGTGCGGTCGGCGCGCAAGGGGGCGCTGGCACGACGGAGCCCATCCTCGGGATGCGCGGCCTGCAGAAACTCCATCGCCCGGCGCATCGCATCGGGAACGAGCGCGTCGTCGAGCGAGTGGTCGCCTCCGGGAATCACGACCAGGGCGTGCGGCGCGCCGAGGCGAGAGAGCACGGTGTCCACGCGCCACGCCTCCTCCACCGGGACCACGTCGTCAACGGCGCCATGCAGGAGGAGCGTGGGCGGCATGCGGCGCAGCGCCGGCGCGAGCGCGGGAAAGAGCCCCCCCGAGAGCACGACCAGGCGTCGCACGCGCGCGTCCTCGTCACCGAGCGCGAGCGCCAGGAAGCCGCCGAGCGAGACACCGAACGCATCGATGCGCGACGAGTCGACCGCCGCATCGCCGCGCACGAAGGTCACGGCATCGCGCAGCGTCGCGGTCCATTCCGGATAGGTGCGATTCTCGTACGCGTCGTCGGTGCGCGCGTCGCCGGTGCGGTCGAAGTAGTGGATCACATAGGCGACGTAGCCCTGCTCGGCGAAGGCGTCGGCCCACGTGCGCACCGTCGCGCCGCTGCGCCCCAGGACTCCAGCGCTGGAATGCAGGACGAGAATCGCCGGATGATGCCGGCGTCGCGCCAGGTGCAACAGTCCGCCCGCGTCGGGAGCGAAGCGCTCCACGGCGATATGCCGTCCGCCACTCGTGAACCCCGTGTCGATTCGCGTGACGTGCGGCGATGGCTCCCACCCCCAGCGCCCCATCCCTCCCACCGTCTCGATGATCGCTCCGCACCCAGCGACGCCGGCCACCAACGCGAGCGCCGCCCAGCGCCGCCACGCCGCGCGCGGCTCCGCTGGTCGCGAAACACCGCGCGCGTCGTGTGCGTCGCGCGCGTCGCGTGCGTCGCGTGCGTCGCACGCGAATCGGACAATGGCTTTCAGCGGCAGTGAATGCATCGTATCGCGTGCAACGGCGTCACGTCGTCTCACGATCTTCCTGCATGAGACCAACGATCACCCCTTTCGTTCGGGGCGGGAGCGCCAGCGCGTGCCTAAGCCTTCGCAAAGGTCGGCCGCGCGTGCCACTCGCCCGCCATGCGCGTTCGACCTGCGCGTTCGACCTGCGCGTTCGACCCGCGCGTTCGACCCGCGCGTTCGACCTGCGCGTTCGACCCGCGCGTTCGACCTGCGCGTTCGACCCGCGCGCAACCCGCAAGCTCGCCTCATGGCGATTCGCACATCGCGATTCCCTCGACTGTCAAGCCGTTGTCGGCGCGCCGCCGACCGTTCACCTTGCGCGCTCCCTCGGTGACCTGCGCAGCGAGGGAGCGCGAGCAGACCACCGCTTGCGGCTGAGCTCGGCCCAGCACGCAGTCCGACATCCTCCCGATTCCAATGGCAGCGACCACCGCTCCCGCCATCATCGCCCGCGTCGCCAAAGACCTCTCGCTCAACCTCGGTCAGGTCGAGCGTACCCTCGCCCTCTTCGACGAAGGCAATACCCTTCCCTTCATCGCGCGCTATCGCAAGGAAGTCACCGGCGGCCTCGACGAGGTGCAACTCCGCGACGTTCGCGAGCGCTCGGACTACCTCGCCGAGCTCGAGGAGCGACGCGCCGCCATCCTCAAGAGCATCGACGAACAGGGCAAGCTCGACGACGTCCTGCGCACACAGATCAACGGCGCCGAGACCAAGCAGGCGCTGGAGGACCTCTACCTTCCCTTCAAGCCCAAGCGCCGCACACGCGCCATGATCGCCCGCGAGCGCGCTCTCGCCCCACTCGCCGAGCAGCTGTGGAGCGGCGCCCTCGACGACGCCGGGGCGCTGGATGCCGCCAGTGCCTATGTGAGCCAGGAGCGCGAGGTGCCGGACGTCGACGCCGCGCTCCTCGGTGCGCGCGACATTCTCGCCGAGCAGGTGGCCGAGGATGCGACGGTGCGTGGTTGGGTGCGTGAGATGACGCGCGCGCAGGGAGTCGTGAAGAGCACCGTGCAGCCGGGCAAGGCGAGCGATGCCTCGAAGTTCAAGGACTATTTCGACTACAGCGAATCGTTAGGGACCATCCCCTCGCACCGGATGCTCGCCATCAGGCGCGGCGAGGCGGAGGAGGAGTTGCTGTGGCGCATCGTGGCCCCGGTGGATGCGATCGTCACCCGGCTCACGCGCGACATCCTCGACGGCCGCCGCGCCACACAGCAGCTCACGCTCGTGGCCAGCGACGCGTACAAGCGATTGCTCGCCACCGCCATCGAGGTCGAGTTGCGCCTCGAGCTCAAGTCGCGCGCCGACGACGAGGCCATCACGATCTTCGGGCGCAACCTGCAGCAGCTCCTCCTCGCTTCACCGGCTGGTGAGCGGCGCGTGATTGGCCTCGACCCGGGTTTCCGCACGGGGGTCAAGGTCGCGGTAGTGACCGCGACCGGCGCACTCGTTCACACCGACACGCTCTATCTCCACCAGGAGGACCGGTTTGCCGGGGCGATTCGCGCGATGGTTGCGCGCTTTGCGCCGGAACTCATCGCCATCGGCAACGGGACGGCGTCGCGCGAAACGGAGACGTTGACCAAGGCCGCGCTGCGCGAGCTCGATCCGCCGCGCCCACAAGTGGTGGTGGTGAACGAGGCCGGCGCGTCGGTGTACTCCGCCTCCGACCTGGCGCGGGGCGAGTTCCCCGAGCTCGACGTCTCGCTGCGCGGCGCCGTCTCCATCGCCCGCCGGCTGCAAGATCCGCTCGCCGAGCTGGTGAAGATCGATCCCAAGTCCATCGGCGTGGGACAGTACCAGCACGACGTGAACCAGCCGCGCCTCAAGTCGCGCCTCGACGAGGTGGTGGCCTCGTGCGTGAACCGTGTGGGCGTCGAGGTGAACACGGCGTCTGCGGCGCTCCTCGCGTACGTCTCCGGGATCGGCCCGTCGCTCGCCCAGTCCATCGTGGCACTGCGCGACCAGCGCGGCGGGCTCAAGTCGAGGGGCGAGCTGCGCGAGGTGCCGCGCCTCGGCGCCAAGGCGTTCGAGCAGGCGGCGGGGTTCCTGCGCGTGCGCGGCGGCGTGCACCCGCTCGATGCCAGCGCCGTGCACCCCGAACGCTACGCCCTCGTCGAGCGCATGGCCTCCGACCTTGGTGCCGACGTCGCCACGCTCATCGGGAACGAGTCGCTGCTGGGGACCATCGAGTTGCCGCGCTACGTGTCCGACGACGTGGGGCTCCCGACGCTGCGCGACATCATGGATGAGTTGCGCAAGCCGGGACGCGATCCACGCGACGCCTTCGAGCCCCCCGCCTTTCGCGACGACATCCAGAAGCCCGAAGATCTCGTGGCGGGGATGGTGCTCGAGGGAGTGGTGACGAACATCGTCGCCTTTGGCTGCTTCGTCGACATCGGCGTGCACCAGGACGGGCTCGTACACGTGAGCCAGCTCGCCGACCGGTACGTGAAGGACCCCAACGACGTGGTGAAGGTTGGGCAGAAAGTGAAGGTGACCGTGCAGTCGGTGGACCTTGCGCGCGGCCGCATCGCGCTGACGATGCGGAGCGATGGACGGCCGGCGGCGCACGGCGGGGGAAAGCCTCCCGCTGCCGGGAGACGCGATACCCCACCCGCCAAGCCGGCGGCCGCTCCCGGCAAGCCGGCGACGATTCCCGGCAAGCCGGTGACGATTCCCGGCAAGGGGCACGTGGCACCGAACGGCATGCGCTTCAAGTGAGCGCGCGAGCGTGGCGAGGGTGAGGGCACCTTGGCGTGTGGCCGGGTATCAGTCACGATTGATGGTGCCTGGCCACCCCACACCCCATCTCGATGCGGTTCCTACGCCTCCCATCCTCGTTCGCCGCGCTGCTCACCGTCACGGCGTTTGCCTCCGTCGCGTGCCTTGCGCCCGAGCGCGCCGGGGCGCAGTCGCTCAACGCGACCGTCGTGCTCCCCGGCTTTCGCGGTGTAGTCCGCATGGACACGGTGGCGCAGGGTCCAACGGCCGTGCGCGGGTCACCGGCGGCGGTCTTCACGGCACTGCGACGCGCGCTCGACTCGCTGGGCGTTGAAGCGTCCGTCGCCGACTCGGCAGCGGGGTTGGTGGGCAACCTCGGGCTCAAGGTCACCAAGCGATTTGCCGGCAAGCAGATGTCGACGTGGGTGGATTGCGGCATCGGGCACACCGGCCCCACCGCCAACGCCTACCGCGTGAACATGGCGATCCTCGCCGGCGTGGCGCCCAGCACTGACGGCGGATCGAACGTCCGCATCGCGGTCGCCGCGGGGGCGCAGGCGTACTCCGGCCCACTCGGCGACCCGATCGCCTGCGAGAGCACCGGCGCCATCGAGCGACGAGTCCTCGAACTGGTGCGCGCCGCGACGGGCGGGGCATGAGCCAGCCGCCGGCGTCCGTTGCGGCTGGCGGCGCGCACGACGGCGGCGCGCGGATCCGGCGCGCGGCACGCGCCGATGCGGCCGCCCTGGCCGCCCTCGCCGCGCGCACCTTCGACGAGACCTTTGGCGCCAGCAGCAGCGCCGAGGACCTGGCGTTGCACCTGGCGAAGTCGTACGGCGAGGCGCGGCAGCTCTCGGAGATCGAGGACCCGGCGTGGGACTCGCTCCTGGCCGAAGCCGGCGGGACGCTCGCCGGCTTCGCGCAGCTGCGCGTGGGGGGCACCCCCGACAGCGTGACGCAGCCGCATCCGGTGGAGTTGTACCGTTTCTACGTCGACCGTCCGTGGCACGGGCGCGGCGTGGCCCAGGTGCTGATGGCCGCCGTGGTGGAGGCGGCGCGAGATCGCCACGCCGACGCGATCTGGCTCAGCGTGTGGGAGCACAACCCGCGCGCCCAGGCCTTCTACGCCAAGTGCGGCTTTGCCAAGGCGGGCGAGAAGGACTTCGTCGTCGGGACCGACGTGCAGACGGACTGGGTGATGGTGTGCCCGCTGGCATCCGATCGGTAGCACGCACTCTTGCCGAGCGCCCCGGTTTGGCGTTCGATTCATCCATCGCCCACTTCACTCAATCGTCACGACCGTGCGCCTTCACCCGCTAGCCCTCGTCGTAGCCGCCGCCGCGATCGCCGTGGCCGCCCCGCGCGCCCACGCGCAGGTGCGCGTCCGCATCGGCATCATCGGTCACGACGGCCCCGTGGCCGTCGACTCGCTGGCGACCGCCATCTCCATCGCCGCGCCGCGCGCCGTGGTCTTTCACCAGGCGGCGCAGGTGTTCGCCGAACTCAAGGTGCAGGTCGACGCGCGCGACTCGGTGCGCGGCATGGTCGGCATCACCAGCTCGCCCAAGATGCGTCAGTTCGCGGGGCGTTCCATCTCGCGGTGGCTCAACTGCGGTTCCGGGATCACCGGCTCCAACGCCGACAACTGGCGGGTGTACATCACGGCCTACGCCTTCGTGGACGCCGCCGACTCCGCCACCACCACGTTGCGCCTGGCGATGGTGGGAGGTGCACAGGACGTGCAGGGGACGTCGACCGAACCCGTCGCCTGCGGGAGCACCGGCGGCTTCGAGACGATGTTCGCCGACCGGGTGAAGACGCGCATCGCGCAGGGGCTCCCGTGATCGCCTGACCAGGCGTGCATGATGCAAGAGGCGCCGGTGCGATTGGTTCGCGCCGGCGCCTCGTGCATCTTCGTGGTCGCGGTTCTGTGCGTTGCGTTGGGCCCGTTCAGCTCGCGCCGCCGCCGCGCATCCGCTCGATCGCGGCCGCCAGGTCGGGCTCGAAGCCGCTTCCGATCACCACGCCTCCGCCAGCCGCAATCACCTGTTCGGCGTGGGCAAGATCGTCCTCGCGCACCAGCGCCACGATCATCGAGGCTCCCATCTCCAGCCCGCTCCCAAGCTGGCGCAGCGTGTCGTCGGGAAAGCCGGCGTCGATGAAGTAGGCGGCCAGCCCCCCGGCCAGCGCTCCCACGACGGGACCGATCCCCGGGAGGACGATGGCCGCCAGGGCGCCAACCGCCGCACTCTTGCCGATCCCCCAGTCCTGCGTCTCGTGGAAGCCGACCTTGCCATCGGCCTCGCGCTCGATCAGCGCCACATTGCCGAGCCGCGCGCCAGCATTCTTGAGTTGGTCGAGCCCGCTCTTCGCGCCCCCCGCCGTGGGGTAGCGTGCGATGACGATCTTGCGGGAAACGGACGGCGGGGTGGGAACTGGGCTGCTCATGACAGGCTCCGGCGAGGATGATTCCTATATCGCACCTGCGCGCCATCCGTGCAACCGTCGGTGTCGTCGCGCATGGCGAGCGGAATGGAGCCGCGATAACGTTCGAACCTGCCGGCGCCACATGCGTTGACCTCGCCTGGCCACCCTCACCACGTCGATCATGCACCGATCGCACCTCGCCCTCGCCATGCTCCTCGCCGCCCCAAGCGCGCACGCCACCGTGCAGCCACGGTGGCAGGAGATCGGAAAGACGCGCACCGGGAACCCCGTCTATGTCGACGCGCGCACGGTGAAGAAGGGAAAGGATGGAATCGTCAACGCAACCATCCGCGTCGTGTACACCACGCCGGTCAAGTCACCCAAGGGCGAACTGACCGCCTCGCGCGCCGTGGCCATGTTCGACTGCGCGAAGATGACCTTCGCCACGAAGGAGAACGCCACATACATCGACGAGAAGAGCAACACCGTCTTCCAGCGCACGGTCAACAAGCAGCCGGGCTTTGGACCTGCCATTGCAGGCAACTTTGCCGACGTCGCATTGCAGCACCTGTGCAAGCCGTGATACGCGCGCCCGGCGCCGCTGCCTGACCGCACGCCGCCGCCTAACGGCGCGCCGGTAGCCTGACCGCGCGCCGGTGGCCTGACTGCGCGCCAGTAGCCTAACTGCGCGCCGCCGCGAAGAGCAGGACCACCGCCATCGCGCACCCCAGCCCGGTCTTGGCCGCGGCGGCCGCGATGCGCCCCAACAGCGCCCCCCATGCCACGCGCGTGGCGCTCCCGCGCGTCGACTCGGCGCGGGTGAGTTCGAGCAACAGCGCCCCCGCGAACGCCCCAATGAACGCGCCGATCACGCTCCCGATCACCGGGATCGGAATTCCCACCACCGCCCCCACCAAGCCGCCGGCAATCGCCCCCCACCCCGCGCGCGGCGATCCGCCGTAACGCTTCGTGTAGCGCGCGGCGAGGGTGAACTCGAGGACTTCGGCCACCAGCGCCAACGCCGCCGCCACGCCCAGCGCCACCGCACCGATCTGCGCCGCCGGGACGAGCCAGTCGTACAGCAGCGCCGCGCCGAGCATCAGCCAGAGCCCCGGAAGGCCGAGCGCGACCAGGAAGATCGACACGACGAAGACAGCGGCAAGGATGATGAGCGACATGGCCTAAAGGAAAGAAGAACGGCGCGGGTGTGGCGTCGACTGACACCACAACTCCGCGCCGAATCCCTACGGCAATGCATGCGCAACGGATTCGCCGCTCGCCGCGAGCGGCGGCCGGCGCCCGCCGAGTCCCCGCTCAGGCCACGGAGGCGACGCTCGCTTCCTTGAGCAGTTCGGAGACCAGCGCGACATCGGTAGGCGATGAGTCGAGCAACGGGAGGCGCACCGGGCCGCCGCGCAGCCCGACCTTCTCCATTGCCACCTTCACCCCCGGGATCCCCATGCGGCCGACGACTTCGAGCGCCAGCGGGGTGAGACGGCGCTGCGCCTCCGACGCTTCGGGCTCGAGCTTGACGGCGGCATGGCGCGCGACCTCGAGCGTGAGTTCGGTCGCGAAGAGGGCCACGGCGAGGATCCCTCCCACCACGCCCATTTCCAGCGCCTTGCGCCACGTCCCGCCATGCCCGGTAATGACGCCGAAGGTGGGCCCCTGCACCAGCAGGTACTTCGCCAGCGTGTCCAGGTCGCCTGACGAGTCCTTCATCCCGACGATGTTGTCATGCTCCGCCAGCCGCAACACGAGTTCCGGCTCGAGCCGGAAGTGCATGTACTTGGGGATGTTGTACAGCAGCACCGGGACCGGCGACTCGTCGGCAACGCGCGTGTAGTGCGCATGCAGCGCGGTGCTGGACATGGCGTTGCTGTAGTAGTGCGGTGCCACGACGAGGCAGGCGTTGGCGCCGCGTTCCGCCGCCTCCTTGCAGCGCCGGACGCAGGCCTTGGTCGACTCGGCCCCGGTGCCGACGATGAGCTGCTTGTCGGACGGGATGACCGAGCGTGCCATTTCCACGAGTCGCTGGCGCTCTCCTTCCTCGAGCAGCGCGGCCTCGCCCGTCGAGCCGGCCACGACCACGCCGTCCAGCCCGCCCGCGATGTGCGCCTTGAGGTTGGTGCCGAAGGCGTCGAGGTCGAGTTCGCCGCGACGGTCGAAGGTCGTGATGACCGGCCCAAAGATGCCCTTGATCGACGGGATCACTGCCACATCCCTCCGTTTGCGCTGAGGTTGAGGTCCCCGCCGAAGCCGTCGGCGGGGACGCTGAGGTCGTTGCTCCCCTTCTTGAAGTCCGACATTTGCAGCTGGAAGTCCGCCGGGCGCGTGGAGGCCGCCAGCGCCACGTCGAACGACACCAGCCCGGTGGTCACCATCTCCGCCAGGTGCTGGTCGAACGTCTGCATGCCGTACTGCACCCGCCCCTCGGCCATGTAGTCGCGGATCTCCCCAACGTTCTGCTGCAGGATGAGGTCGCGGATGGTGGGGGTGTTGATCATGATCTCGCAGGCCACGGCGCGCCCATGCCCGTCGGCGCGCGGCAGCAGCCGCTGCGAGATCACCGCATGCAGCGACTCCGCCAGGCGCAAGCGCACCACCTCCTGCTCCTCCGGCGGGAACATCGACACGATGCGCATGATCGTCGTCTGCGCGTCGGGCGTGTGCACCGTCGCCAGCAGCAAGTGCCCCGTCTCGGCCGCCTTCATCGCCGTGTCGATCGTCTCCGGGTCACGCAACTCGCCCAGGACGATCACGTCCGGGTCCTGCCGCAGTGCTGCCTTGAGCCCCTGCCGGAAATTCTCGGTGTCGACCCCGATCTCGCGCTGCGTGATCGAGCTGCGCACGTCTCGATGCAGGAACTCGATCGGCTCCTCCAGCGTGACGATGTGCTTCTCGACGTTGGTGTTGATGTGCGAGATCATCCCCGCCAGCGTCGACGACTTCCCCGAACCCGTCACCCCCGTCACCAGCACCATCCCGCGCTCGGCGAGCGCGATGCTCTCCAGCACCGGCGGCAGCGCCAGCTCGCTGATGCTCGGCACCTTGAATGGGATCACGCGCATCACGATCATGAAGCTCGAGCGCTGCCGCAGGATGTTCACGCGGAAGCGCCCGATTCCCGGCGCCCCCCACGAGCAGTCGTAGTCGAGCAGCGAGTCGATCCGCTCCTTCACCTTCTCATTGGCGATGAGGCGCATCGCGATCGCCCGCGTCTGCTCGGGCGTCAGCGCCTGCTTGGTCATCGCCACCAGCTTCCCGTCGATGCGCGCGCGAAAGACGTCCCCGGCCTTGATGTGCAGGTCCGAAGCACCGCGATCGACGGCCGCCTTGATGATCTTCTCCACGAATCAGTATCCCGCGTCCTTGTCGACCACGTTGCGAAGCGGTTCGCCTCGCGCGTAGGCCCACCAGTTGTCCAGGAAGAGGTCGAGCGCACGCCGCCAGAACAGCCGGGGCGACACATACGCCACGTGCGGTGTCACGAGGGCATTCGGGAGCGACCACAGCGAACTGGTCGCCGGCAACGGTTCCTCCTGAAACACGTCCAGCACCGCCCCACGAATCTGCCCATCGGCGAGCCCTCGCGCGAGCGCCACTTCGTCCAGCAGCGCGCCGCGCGCCACGTTCACCACGATCGCGCCGCGCGGGAGGGCCGCCAGCCGCTCGGCGCCCAGCACCCCGCGCGTCTCGGGCGTCAGCGGCGCGGCGAGCACCACCACGTCAGACTCCGCCAGGGCGCCGTCCAGCGCGTCGAGGGCAATCATCGCGTCGAACGCCGGCGGCGGCGCCAGGTGCAAGCGGCGCCGGACCCCCGTCACCCGGGCGGCCCCAAGCGCACGGAACCGACGCCCGATCGCCGTGCCGAGCCCCCCGGCGCCAATGATGAGGACGCGGCACTCGCACAGCTCGCGCATCGCCACCCGCTCGTCGGTGAACGGCGTCTTGTCCCATCGCCGCCCCTGGCGCAGCTCTACCGCGTAGTCGAAGCCGCGCAGGAAGTGCAGGACGCCGCCGACCACGTGCTCGGCGATACTCTCCCCCATCGTCCCCGCCGAGTTGGTGAACACCACGTCGCTCGCCACCAGCGCCGGGAAGAGCGACTTCCCGACGCCAGCCGCCGCCGAATGCACCCAACGTAGCCTCGGCGCCGCGGCAAAGAGCGCCTCGGCGATTCCCCAGCCGAAGTACACCTCCATCTCCGGGGCCTCGCGCAGCGCCCCAGCCGTGACCACGTGCCCGGCGTCGGTGTGGAAGGGAGTGGCGTCGTCGAGGATTTCCACCGACCAGCCGGGAGGGGCTGCCGCGGCGATGCGCTCCAGCCCCTGTGCGGGGAGCGACCAGTTGCGCGCCTGGGCGCTGACTTCCACGACCAGGCGGCGGGGGGCGATCATGCCAACCCCATGCGCTCCCGCACCTCGGCCATCGTCGTCCGCGCCACCGCGCGCGCGCGCTGCGCGCCGTCGCCTAACGCGTCGGTCACCAGCGACGGGCGCGCGGCCAGCTCCGCGGCCCGGCTCCGGATGGGGACGAGCTCGACTTCCATCGACTCGGCCAGCACCTTCTTGCAGTCGATGCACCCCCAGCCCGCGCTGCGGCACATCGCCGCCACGTGCGCCTGCGTCGACTCAGGGCTAAACGCCTTGTGCAGTTGGAAGATGTTGCAGACGTCGGGGTTGCCGGGGTCGGTGCGCTTGACGCGCGCCGGGTCGGTCATCGCCGGGCGCAGCTTCTCCCAGATCGACTTCGGGTCCTCGAGCAGCGCGATCGTGTTCCCCAGCGACTTCGACATCTTGGCCTGCCCGTCGAGGCCGAGGATGCGTCGCGTCGGCGTGAGGCGGGCCTGCGGCTCGGGAAAGTAGCCCTCCCCGAAGCGGGCGTTCCAGCGCCGGGCAATCTCGCGCGACAGCTCCAGGTGCTGGACCTGGTCCTCGCCGACGGGGACGATGTCGGCGTGATAGAGGAGGATGTCGGCCGCTTGCAGGACGGGGTAATTCAGGATCCCCGCCACCACACTTTCCTGGCGCGCCGCCTTGTCCTTGAACTGTGTCTGCCGCTCGAGCTCGCCCAGCGGCGTGATCGCGTTGAACGCCCACGCCAGCTCCGTGTGCTCCGGCACGTCGGACTGCACAAAGAGCGTCGTGGTCGACGGGTCGATCCCCGCCGCGAGCAGCGACGTGGCCATCTCGTGCGTGCGCGTGCGCAGCTCGTCCGGGACGAACGGCTGCGTGATCGCATGGTAGTTGACGACGCAGATGAAGGACTCGAACTCGCGCTGGAGCGTGACCCAGTTCTTCACGGCCCCGAGGTAATTCCCGATATGCAGTTCCCCGGAGGGCTGGATTCCGCTAAAGATTCTTGGCATGCGGGCAAACTAAGGGGGCTCACTTTCCCGTCGCAACGCGATTGCCGCGAGCGGCCCGCGCAGTTCCGCGCGCTCCCTTGGCATTCCCGTCACGCTCCATTCGCGCGTCATTCGCGATAGAATGGCGTTCCATTTGAGCTCCATTCGCGCTCCAATCGCGCTCCATTCCCACCCTCACCGCCGTGTCCACCACTCCACCAACGCCCGCGCGCGAACCCGTGCTGCAGCAGCTGCTGCTCGATGCCGCGGTGCACGCGGCACGTCTTGGCGCCGAATTCGTGCGCTCACGCACCGGCGATCTCGCCACGCTCGACTGGCAGGTGAAATCGCGGGCCGACTTCGTCAGCGAGGTCGACCTGGGCGCGGAGACCCGCATTGCCGAGTACCTCGGCCAGCGCGTCCCCGAGGCGCTCGTGCTGGGGGAGGAGCTGACACCGGGGGCCGCTTCGGCCGATGGGATCGTCTTTGTCGTGGACCCGCTCGACGGCACGACCAACTTCCTGCACGGCTATCCGGAGTACGCAGTGTCGATCGGGGCGATGGTGGGTGGGGAGCTGTCGGTGGGTGTCGTCCTGCAGATTCCGCAGGGGACGCTGTACAGCGCGCTGGCCGGCGGGGGGGCGTATTGCGATGGTGAGCGCATCTCGGTGTCGGCCACGACCCAGCCGCTGCGCGCCCTGTTGGCGACCGGCTTCCCGTTCAAGCGGGCCGACGAGGTGGAGCCCTACCTGCGGCAGCTACGCCGCGTGATGACCCAGGTGTCCGGGGTACGACGCGCCGGGAGCGCGTCGCTCGATCTCGCGAACGTGGCGGCGGGGCGCTTCGACGCTTTCTGGGAGCTGTCGCTGGCGCCGTGGGACATAGCCGCGGGGATCCTCCTGGTGCGTGAGGCAGGCGGTCGCGTGAGCGACGTCACCGGCGCCGAGATCCAGCCCGCGCACACGTCGGTGGTGGCGTCGAACGGGGTGATGCACGAGTGGTTGCTGGGGGAGTTGCGGTAGGCCGGGGGGGCGGCGGGCGCGGAGCGGGGGGCGCGGAGCGGGGGGCGCGGAGCGGGGGGCGCGGGCGTCGAGAGCGCGGCGTTCAGCCCACGCGCTCCGCACGCGCGCAACGGAAGGATGACGAGCGCAATGGAATGATGATGCATTCGGCCGTGCGCGCGCACAGATTCTGTTTCGGGGGGGGCCCCCCACACCCTCACCCACCCACCCCCCCCGGATGAACACGCCCCCCGCCCCCAGCCTTCGCCGGGGCACGCCTCTCGTCCCCAGCTTTCGCTGGGGCAGGCCTCTCGTCTTCTCGTCCTCTCGTCCTCTCCCATGAAGCTCGTCGAGTGCGTCCCCAACTTCTCCGAAGGACGCCGCCCCGAAATCGTCGCCGCCATCCGTGATGCCATCGCCGCCACCGACGGCATCGTCGTCCTCGACGTGTCCAGCGACACGTCGCACAACCGAACCGTCATCACCTTCGTCGCCCCGGCGGAGCGCGCGGTCGACGCCGCATTCGCCGGCATGCGAACCGCCGCCCAGCATATCGACCTCACGCAGCACCAGGGCGAGCATCCCCGCATTGGCGCCACCGACGTCGTCCCCTTCATTCCGCTCGAAGGGGCCACCATGGACGACTGCATCGCGCTCGCCCGCTCGTTAGGCGCGCGCGCCGCCTCCGAGCTCGGCATCCCCGTCTACCTGTACGAGCGCGCCGCCACCACCCCCGCGCGCGAGAACCTCGCCGACGTTCGCCGCGGCGAGTTCGAGGGGCTGCGCGACGAAGTCGTCACCAACCCCGTGCGCCACCCCGACTTCGGCGAGCCACGGCTCCACCCCACCGCCGGCGCCACCGCCGTCGGCGCGCGCCCCTTCCTCGTCGCGTACAACGTCTACCTGGGCGGCAAGGAAAACCTCCCCGTCGCCAAGGACGTCGCCAAGGCGCTGCGCCACTCGTCAGGCGGGTTGCGCTACGTGAAGGGGCTCGGGCTCGAAGTCGATGGCCAGGCGCAGGTGTCGATGAACCTCGTCGACATCGAGAAGACGCCGCTCTTCCGCGCCTTCGACATGGTCAAGCTGGAGGCGCAGGCGCACGGCGTCTCCCCCACCTGGTCCGAGGTCGTAGGCCTCGTCCCCGAGAAGGCGCTGTTCGACACCGCCGCCCGCCACCTGCAACTGCGCGGCTTCTCGCCCGAGCTCGTCCTCGAGCGCAAGGTCCGCGCAGCCCTCTCGGGCGGGGAAACGGTGAGCGGCTTCACCGCCAGCGTCGCCGCCGCCACCCCCGCCCCGGGCGGCGGGTCGGTCGCCGCGCACGTGGGTGCGTTAGGCGCGGCACTCGCCCAGATGGTCGCCGGCCTCACCGTGGGCCGCAAGAAGTACGTCGCCGTCGAGGCGGAAATGAAGCAGCTCGCCCTCGACGCCGCCGCACTCGGCTCCACGCTGGGCGCGCTCGTGGTGCGCGACGCGGAGGCCTACGGGGCGGTGATGCAGGCCTACACCCTCCCCAAGGAAACGGAGGAGCAGCTGGCGGCCCGTACGCGCGCCATCGACGACGCACTCCTCGGCGCCGGCGCCGTCCCGCTCGAGACGGCGCGCGCATGCGCCGAGGTCGCCTCTCTCGCCCAGCGCGCCGCCGAGCGCGGCAACACCAACTGCGCCTCCGATGCCGGCGTGGCCGCGCTCCTCGCCGAGGCGGCGTGCCGCGGCGCCGTGTACAACGTGCGCATCAACGTCGCCTCGCTCAGCGACAAGGCGCGCGGCGCCGCACTCCTCGAGGAAGCCCAACAGCTCCTCCTGGCCGCACGCACCAGCGCCGATGCCGCCACCGCCGTCGTCGAGCGCGCAATCGGGTAGTTCGCCGCGCGGCAACGCCCCGCGCGGCCATCGGTTGAACCACCCAATGCACCACGGGCCGGGCCCCAAGGGGTCCGGCCCGTATTGCATCTGACGACTGGCCCGGCACGCAATGACGCGCGCGCCGCTACCCCTCCAGCGCCGTGAGGATGCGCGGCCCCTCGTCGAGGACCACCACGGTGTGCTCGAAGTGCGCCGAGCGCGAACCGTCAGCGGTGACCACGGTCCAGCGGTCCGACAACGTGCGGATCGGCGACGCCCCCACGTTCACCATTGGCTCGATCGCGATCGTCAACCCCGCCAGGAGCCGCGCGCCGCGCTTCGGCTTTCCCACGTTTGGGACCTGCGGGTCGCCGTGCGGCTTGGTCCCCACATAGTGGCCCACCAGGTCGTCGGCCGTGGTGAACCCCGCCGGCTTCACCACGCTGGAGATCGCGAAGCCGATGTCGCCGATGTGGTTCCCGACGCGCGCAGCTGCAACGCCGGCCGCCAGCGCCTCCTGCGTCACCGCGAGGAGCTGCTGGTCCTGTGCGCTGATCTCCCCCACCGGGACGGTGATCGCCGCGTCGGTGAAGTATCCCTCGAGCTTGACCCCGAAGTCGAGCGATACGATGTCACCGTCCTTCAGGATCCGCTTGGCCGAGGGAATCCCGTGCACGATCTCCTCGTTGATGGAGATGCACACCGAGCCGGGAAAGCCGTACAACCCCTTGAACGCCGCGCTCGCCCCGGGCTGGCTGCGAATGAACCCCTCGGCGATGGCATCCAGCTCCTTGGTGCTGATTCCCGGGCGCACGTGCGACTTGAGCAGCTCCAGCGTACGTGCCAGGAGCTGCCCGCCACGGGCCATGATCTCGATTTCGCGCGATGACTTGAGGTGCAGCACGCCCTACAACCCTAACGAGGATCGGATGCGGGCCAGGACCTCGTCCAGCGTCCCCAGCCCATCGACAAACTTGATCGGCGCGTTGTGCGCCCGGTACCACTCGATCACCGGCGCCGTCTGGCGCTGGTACACCGCCAGCCGGTTGCGAATCGCGTCGGGCTCGTCGTCCTTGCGACGGATGAGACGCCCCGGCGGCGAGTGCCCTTCGTCGCACGCCTCGCCAGGCTGGCGCCCGGTGTACGGTCGCTGGCAGGTGTCGCACACCGTGCGGCCGCTCAGGCGCGTGACGATCGCCTCGTCAGGCACCTCCACCACCAGCACCGCATCGAGCCGACGCCCGATCTCGGCGAGTGCGCGGGCAAGCCCCTCGGCCTGCGGCGTCGTGCGCACGACTCCATCGAGGATCGCCCCCTTCGCCGCCGACGGCGACGTGAGCGCCTCCTTCATGATCCCGAGGATCACCTCATCGGGGACGAGGTCGCCGCGGTCCATCGCCGCCTTCGCGGCAAGCCCGAGCGGCGTCCCCTCGCGCACCGCAGCGCGCAACACGTCGCCGGTGGCAATCTTGGGGACGCCGAGCTGCTCGGCGAGGCGTTCACCCTGCGTGCCCTTTCCGGCGCCAGGGGGTCCCAACAGGACGATGATCATCGGACACTTGCAGCTGGGAGGTAAGTCGCGGTCGCGACCGGCAGTGCCGCGAGGCGCCGGTCACGCAACCCACGGGGAGAAGACATAACGACCCGGCCAATGCACTGAAGCACCGCCGGGTCATGGGATCGCAAGATCATGTCACGCCGTTTGCGCGAGCACGCCCGAGGGCGCGCTCAGCACGGACATCAGAATCCGCCAGTCGCCTGGCGACCACGGAAGCGCACGCGCCCCTTCTTCATGAAGCCGTCGTACTTCCGCAGCAGGAGGTGCTGCTGCATCTGCGACATCGTGTCGAGCGCCACGCCCACCACGATGAGGAGCGACGTCCCGCCGAACTGGAACGGTACGTTGATCCACTTCGCGATGATCACCGGAAGGAGCGCGATCACCGTCAGGAAGATCGCCCCGGGGAGCGTGATGCGGGAAACGACGCCGTCGATGTACTCCGCCGTCTTGGCCCCGGGCTTTACCCCGGGAATGAAGCCGCCCTGCTTCTTGAGATTCTCCGCCAGGTCGATCGGGTTGAAGATGATCGACGTGTAGAAGTACGTGAAGAAGAGGATGAGGAGCGCCGACGTGACGAGGTAGAGCCACGTCCCCGGGACAAAGAGGTCGGCGATGCGCTGCGCGGCCGGATTCCCCGAGAACTGCGCGATGGCGCCCGGCACCACGATCACCGACTGCGCGAACACGATGGGCATGACGCCCGACGAGTTGATGCGCAGCGGGATGAAGTTCCGCGCCGCCTCACGCATGCGCCCGCGAGCCATGGTGCGCTGCGGGATCTGGATGAGGACGCGACGCGCCGCCAGCGTGATGGCCACGACGCCGGCCACGACTCCACCCATGACCACCGCGAGGATGGCCAGCGAGAACGGACCTACCGCTCCCGTGCCGACGAACTTGAACGTCTGCACGATCCCGGGCCAGAAACGCTCGACGATCGAGAAGAAGATCAACAGCGACGCACCGTTGCCGAGCCCGCGCTCCGTGATCTGCTCGCCCAGCCACATCACGAACACGGCGCCCGTAGTGAGGAAGAGCGCGGTCTGCACCCGGAAACCGAAGCCGGGGTTGGCCACGGCCTGCGACAACGACTCGGTGAACAGCGCAAAGCCCCACGCCTGCACGATGGCCAGGACGACGGTGCCGTAGCGCGTCCACTGCGTCAGCTTTTTCCGCCCTTCTTCATCCTTCTGCATCTTGTCGATCGTCGGGATGACCGCACCCGCGATCTGCACGAAGATGCTCGAGGAGATGTACGGCATGATGCCGAGGGCGAAGACCGTCGCACGCGACAGTCCGCCCCCGACGAACAGGTCGTACAAGCCGAGCAAGCCACCGCCGCCCTGCTGGTTGGAGAAGAAGTCGGTGAGGGCGATGACGTCCACACCGGGGACCGTGACGTGCGCCCCAACCCGATAGAGCGTCAGGCAGAGGAACGTGAAGACGATCTTCTCCCAGAGCTCGGGCGTGTTGCGGATGTTCGCCAACGCCTGGGCCGGATTTGGCTGCGCCATTTACTCCTCGATGCGGCCGCCGGCCGCGGCGATCTTCTCGCGCGCGCTCCCCGAGACCTTGATGCCGCGCACGGTGTAGGCGGCCGACACCTCGCCGGACGCCAGGAGCTTCGCCGGTCCCTTGGTGAGCTTGATCAGCCCAGCCTTGGCCAGCGACTCGCGCGTAACCTCGCTCCCCTCGACCTTGGACAGGTCGCCCAGGCGCACGACCTGGTTCTCCACGCGGAAGCGCTCATTGTTGAAGCCGCGCTTCGGGATCCGGCGCGTGAGCGGCATCTGGCCGCCCTCGAAGCCGGGCTTTCCGCCGCCCGGTCCACCGTGCCCCGCGCGGGCCATGCTCCCCTTGTGCCCCTTGCCGGCCGTCTTTCCCTGGCCGGAGCCAGGGCCGCGCCCAAGGCGCTTGCGATTCCGGTGCGAGCCCGGAGCCGGCGAGAGGTTATGCAGCCCGATCTTTTCCTGGGTCGCCACAGTCTCACTCCTTGACAGGCGTCACCTTGACCAGGTGCCGCACCTTCTTGATCGCGCCGCGAAGCGCGGGCGTGTCCTGTTGAATGACCGAGCTCTGGTGCTTCCGGAGCCCAAGCGCGCGCAGCGTCAGGCGCATCGTCTCGCTGTGCCCGATGCCGCTCTTCACCTGCGTGATCTTCACCTTGCCACCGGTCGGGGCCTCGTCCTTCGGCGTGACCTTGGGGCCACGCGTGGCGTGCCACACGAATGTCCTAGGCATTGGCGACCTCCTTCCCCTTGTGGCGCGAACGATAGCCGATGGCCGACGGCTCCACGCCACGCTCGCGCGCGATCTGCTCGACCGTCGTCAGCTGCTTGAGGCCGTCGAACGCCGCCCGCACCATGTTGTGCGGGTTCGTCGAGCCTAACGACTTGGTGAGGATGTCGGTGATCCCGGCGCACTCCATCACGGCGCGCACCGCACCACCGGCAATCACGCCGGCGCCCGGCGCCGCGGGCTTCATCACCACGCGACCGGCTCCGTGCTCCCCCACCACCTCGTGCGGGATCGTCGACCCCGTCAGCGGGATGGACACCATGCGACGACGCGCCCCCTCGACCGCCTTGCGGACGGCCTCGGACACTTCGTTCGCCTTCCCCGTGGCGTAGCCAACCTTCCCCTGCCCGTCGCCAACCGCGACGAGGGCGTTGAAGGAGAAGCGACGACCACCCTTCACGACCTTCGCGACGCGGTTGATCGCCACCACGTTCTCCACGAGGTCCGACGCCCCTTCGCCGCGGGACTGCTGCTCGCCGCCGCCACGCGGGCCACGCCCGCCATCGCGACCGCCGCCGCCGGGACCACCGTCACGCCCGCCACGGCCGCCGCCCGGGCCGCCGCGACCGCCACCGGGGCCGCCCCGCCCACGACCACCGCCAGGACCGCCGCGGCCACCACGGCCACCGCCACCTGCCGGGCGCGACCCGCCGGTCGCCGAACCAGTTGTCTCGTTCTCAGCCATGTCAGAACTCCAGACCGCCCTCGCGGGCGCCATCGGCCAGCGCCTTCACGCGGCCGTGATAACGATAACCCGCGCGATCGAACACCACCTTCGAAATCCCCTGCTCCTTCGCCGCCGCCGCCAGCGCCTTGCCGACACCGGCCGCCTTTTCGCCCTTCTTCCCCGTCAGCTCGCCATCGCCAACCGTCAGCAACGTCTTCTGCGCGACGTCGTCGACCAACTGGGCGTAGATGTGCTTGAGCGAACGGAAGATGACGAGACGCGGCCGTTCGAGCGTCCCCGTCACCCGCTTGCGAATGCGCAGGTGCCGGCGATAGCGGAGTTCCTGGCGCGTCTTCGGGATACCCATGCTGCGCATTACTTGCCTCCCGCCTTACCGGCCTTCCGGCGAATGATCTCGCCCGCATAACGCACGCCCTTGCCCTTGTACGGCTCCGGCTTGCGCAGCTTGCGGATTTCCGATGCGATACGCCCGACGACTTCCTTGTCCGCCCCCTCGACCAACACCTGCGTCGGCTGGGGCGCCGAGAGCTTCACGCCCGCCGGGGCCTTCACTTCGATCGTGTGCGAATAGCCTAACGACATCAGGAGGCCGTACGGCTTCACCTCGGCCTTGTACCCGACGCCCGTGATCTCCAGCTGCCGCGTGAACCCCTTCGTCACGCCCTCGACCATGTTGGCCACCAGCGTGCGCGTCAGCCCGTGCAGCGCCTTGTGGCGCGTCTCGTCCGACGGTCGGTTCACCGTGATCTGCCCGTTCTCGAAGGCCAGGAGCATGTCGGGATGGAACGTCCGGGAGAGTTCCCCCTTCGGCCCCTTCACCGTCAGCACCGAGCCCTTCAGGTCAACCGTCACGCCGCCAGGGACGGGGACGGGATGCTTGCCAATTCGTGACATCGTCGGCTCTCCTTACCAGACCAGGGCGAGCAGCTCGCCGCCGGTGTGCGCCTTGCGCGCATCGGCGTCCGACATCACGCCACGCGACGTGCTCAGGATCGCCATCCCCAGGCCGTTGCGCACCCGCGGGATCTCGCCAACGGCCACGTACGTCCGCAGCCCGGGCGACGACACCCGCTGCAACTGGCGAATCACCGGCTGCCCGCCCGCATACCGGAGGATGATGCGGAGCAGCTTGTGCCCCTGCTCGTTCTCCACGTGACGGTAGTCGGTGATGAAGTTGTTCTCCTTGAGGATCCGCGCGATCTCGGTCTTCACGCGCGATGCCGGCATGTCCACGCGACGGTGCTTCGATCCGCACGCATTGCGGATCCGCGTGAGCATATCGGCGATCGGGTCAGTCATGCTCATGGGTGTTTCGCTCTCCTATCGTATCCCGCTCGGGACGTTTAGGAATGAAGGAATGAGAGCCAGGAAGGGGTGGCAACGAGTCCCGGCGCCCTGCGCCGCCGAACTCCCGTCCCCCGTCTCCCGTCTATCGGCTTACCACGACGCCTTGCGGACGCCGGGAATGAGCCCGTTCAGCGCCATCTCGCGCAGCGCCAGGCGCGACAGCCCGAAAAACCCCTCGTAGCCGCGCGCGCGCCCGGTCATCGAGCACCGGTTGCGGATCCGCACCGCCGACGAGTTGCGCGGCAGCTTGCGCAGCTTGCTGTACGCCGCCTCGCGCTCCGCGTCCCCCGTCTTCGGGTTCTTGATCACCGCCAGCAGCGCGCGACGCTTCTCCGCGTGACGCGCCACCAGCACCTTGCGCTCCTCGTTCTTGACGATCTTGGACGTCTTGGCCATGGCTGCCTAACGAATCAGTTGGTGAACGCGACGACGACCGGCTTCTCGTCGCCGCGGAACGGCATCCCCAGCTCGCGCAGCAGCGCGAAGGACTGGTCGTCCTTGTCCGTGGTCGTCACGAACGTGATATCCATCCCGTGGATCTGCTCGACCATGTCGTAGTTGATCTCCGGGAAGATCATCTGCTCCTTGATCCCCACCGAGTAGTTCCCGCGCCCGTCGAACGAGCGCGTGCCCAGCCCGCGGAAGTCGCGGACGCGCGGCAACGCGCTGTTGATGAAGCGGTCCAGGAACTCCCACATGCGCGAGCCGCGCAATGTCACCGCCGCCCCGATCTCCTGCCCCTCACGCAACCCGAAGTTGGCGATGGACTTCTTCGCCTTCTTCCGCACCGGGCGCTGCCCGGTGATCAGCGCCAGCTCCTCGACCACCGAGTCGAGCAGCTTGGGCTGCTTGATCGCCTCGCCCAGCCCCACGTTGATCACGATCTTCGCGAGTGCGGGGATCTGGTGCACGTTGGTCAGCCCGAATTGCTGCATCAGCTTCGGCGCCACCGTGCTCCGGTAATACCCGTGCAGGCGCGGTGCCGGCACCGGGAGCTTGGCCCCGAGGTGCGGCCCCTTCGGCAGCATCGACTTGCGATCGCCGCCCTTGCCGCCGCCCGACGCCTTGCCGGCCGGCGCGCTCCCCTTCTTTTCCTTCGTCGCCATAGTCTATCGTCCTCGCCTCAGCGGCTCAGCGGTTGCGCGGGATGGCATCCCCGCTCTTGGCGCTGATGCGTTCCTTCGTGCCATCCGCATCGATCTGACGGCGGGTGCGCGTCGGCGTCCCGCTCTTCGGATCGAGCAGCATCACGTTCGAATGATGAATCGGGGCCGGCATCTCGATGATCGCGCTCTGCTCCTCCGCGCGACGCGCCTTCCGATGCCGCTTCACGATGTTGATCCCTTCCACGGTCACGCGCCCGGTCTTGGTGAAGACACGGAGGACCTTCCCCTCCTTCCCCTTGTCCTCGCCGCGCATGACGCGCACGGTGTCGCCCTTGGTGATGGGCATCGACACCCGCTCCGCCTTGCGCTGGTGGCGCACCGCCCCCAGGCGCTTCCCCTCGTTCTTGCGATACTTGAGCACGCGCATGTTACAAGACCTCCGGCGCGAGCGAGACGATCTTCATGTACCGCTTCTCGCGCAGCTCGCGCGCCACGGGGCCGAAGATGCGCGTCCCGCGGGGCTCGCCCTTGTCGTCAATGATCACGACCGCATTCTCGTCGAAGCGGATGTAGCTCCCATCCTTCCGGCGCGTCTCCTTCACGGTCCGCACCACGACCGCCTTCGCGACGTCGGACTTCTTCACCGTCCCATTGGGAAGGGCGTCCTTCACCGCCACGATCACCTTGTCGCCAAGTCCGGCATACCGTCGCTTGGTCCCACCGAGCACGCGGATCACGAGCGCCTTCTTCGCGCCCGAGTTGTCCGCGACCTTGACCACCGATTCCTGTTGGATCATTGCCCAGTTCTCCTAGCGCGCCCGCTCGACGATCTCCACCACGCGCCACCGCTTGTCCTTCGACAGGGGGCGCGTCTCCATGATGCGCACGGTGTCGCCCGTCTTCGCCGAGTTCTCCTCGTCGTGAGCTTTCACCTTCTTCGTGCGCGTCACCATCTTGCCGTACGTCGGATGCGGGACCCGGCGGTCGATCTTCACGACCACGGTCTTCTGCATCTTGTCGCTCACCACCACGCCCACGCGCACCTTGCGCGCGTTCCGCGGCGATGCCTGCTGCCCGTTGTTGGTCATCTCGGCCATGTTCGCTCGTGCTCCTGGCTAGCGCTTGGCCGGTGCGGCCAGCTCACGTTCGCGCAGCACCGTCTGCAGGCGCGCGATGTTCTTGCGGATCGCCCGCAGCTGCAGCGGATCCTCCAGCGGCTCCGTCGCGCTGCGGAAGCGAAGGCGGAAACGCTCCTCCTCCAACTCGGCAATGCGCGCGCGGATCTCCGCCACGTTCAACTCGCGAATCTCCTCAGCTCGCATCGGAATGCGCCTCCTCGCGGACGACGAACTTCGTCTTCACCCCAAGCTTGGCCGAGGCCAGCGCCATCGCCTTCTCGGCAATCTCGCGCGTCACCCCTTCCAGCTCGAACATCACACGCCCCGGCTTCACCACGGCCACCCACCCCTCGGGCGAACCCTTCCCCTTCCCCATTCGGGTCTCGGCCGGCTTCTTCGTGATCGGCTTGTCCGGGAAGATGCGGATCCACACCTTGCCGCCGCGCTTGATATGACGCGTCATGGCGACACGGCACGCCTCGATCTGCCGGCTGGTCACCCACCCCGGCTCGAGCGCCTGCAGGCCGTAGTGCCCGAAGGAGATCTCGGCGCCTCGCTGCGCCAACCCCTTCGTCCGGCCCTTGAACATCTTCCGGAACTTTACTCGCTTAGGACTGAGCATATCGGTATCTCGTTAGGTCGAAGAGGGCTCAGGCGCCGGTGCTGTACGTCTTGCCACGGCGATCCTCGACCACCTCGCCCCGGAAGATCCAGACCTTCACACCAATGGTGCCAAAGGTGGTCTTCGCCGTCGACGTGGCATAGTCGATGTCGGCACGCAGCGTGTGCAGCGGCACCCGACCCTCGTGGTACCCTTCCACGCGCGCGATCTCGGCGCCGCCCAGGCGGCCGCCCGCCTTCACCTTGATTCCCTGCGCCCCCATGCGCATCGCACTCTGCACCGCACGCTTCATCGCGCGACGGAACGAGATGCGCTGCGACAGCTGGTTCGCGATGTTGTCCGCCACCAGCTGGCTGTCGAGCTCGGGACGCTTGATCTCCTCGACGTTGATCCCGACCTCCTTCCCCGTCAGCTGCGCCAGCTCGTCGCGAAGCTTGTCCACTTCCGCCCCCTTCTTCCCGATCACCACCCCCGGTCGCCCGGTGTGGATCGTCACCACCACCTTTCCCGGCTTCCGCTCGATGTGGATGTCGGAGATCGCGGCGTGCCCAAGGCGCGTCTTGAGGTACTTCCGCAGCAAGGCGTCTTCCTTCAGCATCTGCGGGAACTCACGGTTCGCATACCAGCGCGAGCGCCACTGCTTCGTGATCCCGAGGCGGAAGCCGATCGGATTCGTCTTCTGTCCCATTATCGACCTTCCTTCTCCGCCACGACGATCTCGACGTGGCTGGTGCGCTTGTGAACCGGCGTCGCGCGGCCCATCGCCGCCGGCGTCCACCGCTTGAGCTTCGGACCCTCGTTGATGATCGCCTTCTTCACGAAGAGCGTGTCGACGTCCAGCGACGCGTTGGCCGCACGGGCCGCCTGCTCCGCGTTTGCCACCGCCGACTCCAGCGTCTTCGCGATCTGCACCGCGGCGTGCTTCTTCGAGAACTTGAGCAGCGCCAGCGCGTCATTGACCATCTTGCCGCGGATCTGGTCGATGACCAGCCGCATCTTGTACGGCGACTGCCGCGTGGTGCGCTGGATCGCGCGTGCCTCGGTAGCCATCGCTTACTTCCCTCCCTTGGCCGGCGCCGCAGCCGGCGCCTTCTTGTCCGTCGGTCGGTTCCCCGAGTGGCCGCGGAACAGTCGCGTCGGCGCAAACTCGCCGAGCTTGTGCCCCACCATGTTCTCGGTCACGTACACCGGGACGAACTTGTTCCCGTTGTGCACCGCGAACGTGTGCCCCACGAAGTCGGGGAGGATGGTGCTCGCCCGCGACCACGTCTTCATGACCTTCTTCTCGTTCCGCGCATTCATCCCCGCCACCTTCTTCAGCAGCGCCTCCTGGACGAACGGGCCTTTCTTGATGCTACGAGCCATGGAAAACTCTTGAGTGTCGTTAGGTCAGGCTAGAAGCCGGACTGCGTGGCCTTGCCACGCTTGCGGCCGCGGACGATCAGGCGCTGCGACGGCTTCTTCATGTTGCGCGTCTTCACGCCCTCCTTCTTGCCCCACGGGCTCACCACGTTCCGCCCGCCGCGCGTACGCCCGCCGTGCGGGTGGTCGACCGGGTTCATCACCTCGCCGCGCACCTTGGGACGACGTCCCTTCCAGCGCGTCTTCCCGGCCTTCCCCCACGACTGCAGCTCGTGCTCCGAGTTCCCCACCTCGCCAATCGTCGCAAGGCAGCGCTGGTGCACCCGGCGCATCTCCGTCGACCCCATGCGAAGGGTCACGTACTCGCCTTCCTTCGCCACCACCTCGGCCGACATCCCCGCCGAACGGGCCATCTGCCCGCCCTTCCCGGGAATCAGCTCGATGTTGTGGACCGACGTGCCTAACGGCACCTCGCCCAGCGGCAACGCGTTCCCCGTGCGCACGTCCGAGCCCGGGCCCGACACCACGCTGTCGCCCACCCCCAGCCCCTTCGGGTGCAGGATGTAGCGCTTCTCCCCGTCCGCATACTGCACCAGCGCAATGCGCGCCGAACGGTTCGGGTCGTACTCGATCGTCTTCACCACCGCCACGTCGCCGAAGCGGTTGCGCTTGAAGTCGATGATGCGGTACTGCCGCTTGTGACCACCGCCGCGGCGACGCATCGCCACGTGGCCGTGGTTGTCGCGACCGCCCGACTTCTTGAGCGGCTCGACGAGCGACTTCTCGGGGGTGCTCCGCGTGATCTCCGCGAAATCGGAGATCGAACGGAATCGCGTCCCCTTCGTCACCGGCTTGAATTGACGGATGCCCATGCTCGTTTAGCCCTCGAAGATGTCGATCTTGTCGCCCGACTGGAGCGTCACGATCGCCTTTTTCCAGCTCGGTCGCACGCCAGACGTCTTCCCCATGCTCCGGCGCGGCTTCCCGCGCACGTTGCTGGTCCAGACTCCGGTCACCTTCACGCCGAACAACTTTTCAATCGCCTGCTTGATCGCCGGCTTGGTCGCGTCGTTCGCCACCTCGAAGACATACTCCCCCTTGGCCTGGTAGGCCGCCGAGGTCTTCTCGGTCACGACCGGACGGACGACGGTGCGGTGAAGCGTCGCCATCGCTTACTCCCCCTTCTTGCGGGCGGTCTTCTTCGCCGCCGGCTTCTTTTCAGTGGTCGCCTCGCCCTCACCCTTCGATGCCGCCTTCGCCGTCGCCTTCTTTGCCGCGGGCTTCCTGGCTGCCGTCGTCTTGGCCTTGGGCGTAGCCTTGGTCGCTGTCTTGGTCGCCGTCTTCGCCTTGCGCGCCGGCGCCGACTCCTTCTCCGCGATCGGGGCCAGCGTGTGGCCAATCGCCGGCGCCTCGATCAGGACGACATCGGACCACAGCACGTGGTACGCCGAGGCGTCGCTGTACGGCATCACGTGCACGTTGGGGATGTTGCGCCCGCTCAGGTGCACGGTCTGCTTCACGCCGTCGGTCAGGATGAGGACCTTGCGGTCTGCCACACCCAGGCGGGACACGAGCGACGTCAGGAGCTTGGTGCGCGGCTCGCTGTAGTTGAACGCGTCGATGACGAAGATGGCCGCTTCATTCGCGCGCGCATTCAGCGCGCTGCGGCGGGCCAACGCCTTCACCTTGCGCGGCACATCCTCGGAGTAGTTGCGATCGCCGTGCGGGCCGAACACGGTACCACCGCCCGGCCAGTTCGGGGCGCGCGTCGAGCCCTGTCGGGCGCGGCCGGTCCCCTTCTGCTTCCACGGCTTCTGGTTGCCGCCGACGACCAGTCCGCGCGTCTTCGTCGACGCCGTCCCCTGGCGCTGGTTGGCCAGGTACGCCTTCACCACCTGGTGCATCACCGGCATGTTGACCGTGCCGTCGAACGTGGTCGACGGAAGGGTCACGCGCTCGCGCGCCGTGCCTAACGCGGTAAACGCCGCGGCGTCTCGGGTCTCAGTCTGCTCGGACATGGCTTACCCCTGCTTGCGCACGAGCACGATGCCGTTGGTCGGCCCGGCAATCGCGCCTCGGATGTAGATCAGGTGCCGCGCCGTGTCGATCTTCTCGACGCGCAGGTTCACCTGGGTATGGCGCTCGGCGCCGTAGTGCCCCGGCATCTTCTTTCCCTTGATGACACGCGACGGATCGGTGCCCGGGGAGATCGAGCCTGGCTTGCGATGCTTGGTGTTGCCGTGGGTGTTCGGACCGCCGCCAAAGCCGTAGCGCTTTACCACGCCCTGGAAGCCGCGTCCCTTGGTCGTGCCGGTGACCTTCACGTATTCGCCGACCGTGAAGATGGTCGCGTCGATCGTGTCGCCCGCCTTGTAGGTCGGGACCTCGGTCCCCTTCGGTGCGTCGTCCAGCCGGAAGGCGCGCAACACGCGCGGCGGCGCCGAAAGCCCCGCCTTCGCCGCGTGGCCCAGTTCGGCCTTGTTCGCACGACGCCCGCGCGGATTCCGCTCGCCCTTCTTCGACTCACGACGCACCCGCTGCGAGCCGTAGCCCAGCTGCACAGCGCGGTAGCCGCTCTTGTCCCACTCGTTCTCCAGCACCTGCACCACGGGGTTTGGCTTCGCCTCCACCACGGTGCAGGGAATCTGCTGCCCCTGCTCGTTGAAGATCTGGGTCATCCCCAGCTTCTTGCCAATGATGCCTAACATGAATTCCTCTCGTGAAGTCGCGGTCCGGGGCGGCCAGTCAGCACACCACGTTGGGGTGACCGTTGGACTTGTCTGCCAGAGCCGGGTGCCGAAAGACTCGTCTTCTCGTCCCCAGCCTTCGTTGGGGCACGCCTCTCGTCTTCCCGTCTTCTGGGTCTAGTTGACTTTGATCTCGACGTCCACGCCCGCCGGGAGATCCAGCTTGGTGAGCGCGTCCACCGTCTGCGCGCGCGAATCGAGGATGTCGATCACGCGCATGTGCGTCTTGAGCTCGAACTGCTCACGCGACTTCTTGTCGACGTGCGGCGAGCGCAACACGGTCCAGCGGCGCGTCTTGGTCGGAAGCGGAATCGGCCCCGACACCTGCGCCCCGGTCTTCTCCGCCGTGCGGACGATGTCCCCCGCGGCCTGGTCGATCACCGCGTGGTCGAACGCCTTGAGGCGAATGCGAATTCTGCCAGCCATAATGAATCAGAGAGTAGAAGACGAGAGGACGAGAAGACGAGGGTCAGGAAAGGCGACGAACCATCTCGTCTTCCCGTCTTCTCGTCTTCTCGTCTTCCCCATTTAGGCGAGGATCTTGGTCACGACACCCGCGCCGACCGTACGGCCGCCTTCACGGATGGCGAAACGAAGCTGCTCTTCCATGGCGATCGGCGTGATGAGCTCGATCGTCATCTGGATGTTGTCGCCCGGCATGACCATCTCCGTCCCACCCGGGAGCTCGATCGAGCCCGTCACGTCGGTGGTGCGGAAGTAGAACTGCGGACGGTACCCCTTGAAGAACGGCGTGTGACGCCCGCCCTCTTCCTTCGTGAGGACGTAGACTTCGGCCTCGAACTTCGTGTGCGGCGTGATCGAGCCGGGCTTCGCGAGCACCATGCCGCGCTCGATTTCCTTCTTGTCCACGCCACGCAGCAGGAGGCCGACGTTGTCGCCCGCCTGGCCGTCGTCGAGCAGCTTGCGGAACATCTCGACGCCCGTGACGATCGACTTCTTGTCCGAGCCGAAACCGACGAGCGCGATTTCTTCCTGGACCTTGATCTTCCCGCGCTCGATACGACCGGTCGCCACCGTGCCGCGACCCGTGATCGAGAACACGTCTTCGACCGGCATCAGGAACGGCTTGTCGATCTCGCGGACCGGCTCGGCGATGAACGTATCCAGGGCGTCGTACAACTCCTGGATCTTCGCCACCCAGGCCGGATCGCCTTCGATCGCCTTCGTGGCCGAGCCACGGATCACCGGGGCGTCGTCGCCGGGATAGTTGTACTTGTTGAGGAGCTCGCGCACCTCGAGCTCGACCAAGTCGAGCAGCTCGGCATCCTCGACAAGGTCGCACTTGTTGAGGAAGACGACGATGTTCGGCACGTTCACCTGACGGGCGAGCAGGATGTGCTCGCGCGTCTGCGGCATCGGGCCGTCGACGGCGGAGACCACCAGGATCGCGCCGTCCATCTGCGCGGCACCCGTGATCATGTTCTTCACGTAGTCGGCGTGCCCCGGGCAGTCGACGTGCGCGTAGTGGCGCGCCGCCGTCTCGTACTCGACGTGCGAGGTGGCAATCGTCAGGATCTTCGTCGAGTCACGACGCCCCTGCGACTCCGACGCCTTCGCGACTTCGTCATAGGCCACGTACTTCGTCCCGAAGCCCTTGTCGGACGAAATCTTCGTGAGCGCGGCGGTCGTCGTCGTCTTGCCGTGGTCGACGTGCCCGATCGTGCCGACGTTCACGTGCGGCTTGTTGCGGTCGAATTTTGCCTTGGCCATTGCAGCGTTTCCCAGTGGTGTGGAGGTGCCCTAAACGCGGAGAGTTGCTTCGGGATTTCCCTCCCGTCTCCCCCCAGCCTTCGCTGGGGCAAGCTTTCTCCCGACTCCCGTCTGCCTGCTACTTCACCTTGCTGATGATCTCTTCCGCCTTGCTCTTCGGGACTTCCTCGTAGTGCGAGAACTCCATCGAGTACACCGCGCGCCCCTGCGACATCGAGCGCAGGCGCGTCGAGTACCCGAACATCTCGGACAGCGGCACCGTCGACGCGATCACCTGCGCCTCGCCGCGCTGCGTCATGCCGCCGATCTTCCCGCGACGCGACGACAGGTCGCCGAGGACGTCGCCCATGTACGCTTCCGGGCTCACGACCTCGACTTTCATGATGGGCTCGAGGATGCACGGCGACGCCTGCTTCGCCGCCTCCTTGAACGCCATCGAACCCGCAATCTTGAACGCCATTTCGCTCGAGTCCACCTCGTGATACGACCCGTACACGAGCTGGATCTTCACGTCGACCATCGGATAGCCGGCCAGGACGCCGTTCTCCAGCGCCTCCTTGATCCCCTGCTCCACCGGCCCGATGTATTCGCGCGGGATCACGCCGCCCACGATCTTGTCCTCGAACACGAAGCCCTGCCCCTGTTCGGCCGGCTCGATGTTGATGACCACGTGGCCGTACTGCCCCTTGCCGCCCGACTGGCGCACGAACTTCCCCTCGACCTTCTCGGCGCGACGCTTGATCGTCTCGCGATACGCCACCTGCGGGCGCCCCACGTTCGCGTCGACCTTGAACTCGCGCATCATCCGGTCGACGATGATCTCCAGGTGCAACTCGCCCATGCCGGAGATGATCGTCTGCCCCGTCTCCGAGTCCGTGTGCACGCGGAACGTCGGGTCTTCCTCCGCCAGCTTGTTGAGCGCGATGCCCAGCTTGTCCTGGTCCGCCTTCGTCTTCGGCTCGATCGCCACGTCGATGACGGGCGTCGGGAACTTCATCGCCTCGAGGATGATCGGATTCTCGTCATCGCACAGCGTGTCGCCCGTGCGCGTGTCCTTGAGCCCGATCGCCGCGGCGATGTCGCCCGCGCGCACTTCCGGGATCTCCTCACGCTTGTTGGCGTGCATCTGCAGGAGACGCCCGATGCGCTCGCGCTTGTCCTTCGTCGAGTTGTACACGTAGCTGCCCGAGGTGAGCACCCCCGAGTACACGCGGAAGAACGTCAGCTTACCCACGAACGGGTCGGTCGCGATCTTGAACGCCAGCGCCGCGAACGGCGCCGCGTCGCTCACCGCGCGCGTGTCGAACGTCTCGTCGTGGTGCGGAAGGTGCCCCTGGATCGCCTCGACGTCCACCGGCGCCGGCAGGAAGTCGATCACCGAGTCCAGCAGCGCCTGCACGCCCTTGTTCTTGAACGACGCGCCGCACAGGATCGGCGTGAACTTCATCGAGCACGTCGCCTTGCGGATGAGCGTGCGGACCTCGTCGATCGTCGGCTCCTCCCCGCCCAGGTAGCGCTCCATGATGTGGTCGTCGAACTCGACGACCGCCTCGATCAGCTCGTGCCGCGCCTGCGCCACCGCCGCCTTGAACTCGTCGGAGATTTCCCGCACGTCGAACGTCTTGCCTAACGTCTCGTCGTGGAAGATGTACTCCTTCTGCTCCACGAGGTCGATGTGCCCGGTGAACAACTCGCCCGAACCCACCGGGAGCTGGATCGGGAAGGCGTTCCTCGTCAGGCGGTCGCGAATCATCGCGACACAGCGCTCGAAGTTGGCCCCCACGCGGTCCATCTTGTTCGCGAAGATCATGCGCGGCACGCGATAGCGGTCCGCCTGGCGCCACACGGTCTCCGTCTGCGGCTCGACGCCGGCCACCGAGTCCAGCAGCGCCACCGCGCCGTCGAGCACGCGGAGCGAGCGCTCCACCTCGACGGTGAAGTCGACGTGCCCGGGAGTATCGATGATGTTGATGCGATACTCGGGACCGGTCCCGCGCTCGTGGCTGTCACCATGGCGACGCCAGAAGCACGTGGTGGCCGCCGAGGTGATCGTGATGCCGCGCTCCTGCTCCTGCTCCATCCAGTCCATCGTGGCCGCACCATCGTGGACTTCGCCAATCTTGTGGCTCTTGCCGGTGTAGTACAGGATACGCTCGGTCGTCGTCGTCTTCCCGGCATCGATGTGCGCCATGATGCCGATGTTGCGATAGTGCTCGAGCGGAGTCGTACGAGGCATGGTCTCTTCTAGGCGTTAGGCGGCGGGTCATCCCCGCGCATCCGAAACTCACATCAGCAAAAACGCGGGTGGACCGTGGCGCTCCTTTGAGCAGGAGCCGGTATCCATCCGCTGCCGCCGGGTGCACTCGCCACTGAAGCACGAGTGGGGACCCATGGCGCGCCGAGCCACCGGGCTCGACGTCGAATTGTCCTGCGTCGCTTTTCGGGAGCGCCGTACTCCGCACAGGAGACGTCGCCAGCTATGCTGCCCCCCGCGACACCGCGGGCCCATAAGTGCCGACGCGCAGTTCGTCGGCGTTCGCACCGGCCATCACTCGGCTGGCGCGTCCCTCCAGACCACACGCAACTGCCCGGTCTTGGGAGCCGAGGAATCTGGCCGCGCGGATGGCGAAAGTCAATGCGCCGACGGGATTTCGGCGCCCCTCACCAACTCAGCGTCCGGCGAGTCGCCGAAGGTAGCCCGCCGCGTCGCTGATGCCCAGGCGATGCGCCCACCACCGCTCGCTCGACGAACGCGGCGTGTCGAGTCCGAGCTCGCGCGACTTCTCGATCTTGCGCTCGCCAAACTGCCACGGGCGAGCCGCGCCGTGACCCGACCGCTTGGGACGCATCCCCGCCGTCCACAGCAGGCGCGCCAGCCCCTCCGACGGGTTCCGCTGCGCCATCGGCACGAGTTGCAGCACGAAGTGGCGGAAGACCACCTCGCCGACCCACTCCCCGACCCCGGGATCGAGCGCGCGCAGCACCGCCGGCGGGACGGGGATGCCGCACAGCCGCTCTGCGAGCAACAGCGTCCAGTAACAGGCCGACGACAGCGTCGGGTCGCTGGCTATCGAGAGGAATCGATCCCAACCGAAGTCGAGGTGCGCGACCAGTTCCGAGATGTCGCGGAAGGTGCGCCACCCGCCAATCCGCATCTCGTGCGACCAGGCCAGGTGAATGCACGAGTAGACCAGCATGTCCTCGACGGACGGGACCAGGACGTCGGAGGCTCCCAGCCGCCTGGTGACCGCACGCGACCGGAGGGCGGCCACTCCATACGACAGCGGATGGCCAACGGGGAGCACGTCCGAGTGAATCTCCAGTCGAATGTCGAGCCCTAGCCTGTCCGACATGGGCGGCAGGTGGTGATGCTCCTCGTAGAGCGCCGCCTTGAGCTCCGCCATGTCGATGGTCCAGTCCCTCGCCCGGGCCACCTGCGCCGCTTCATGCGCGCGGTCGCGAGGAACCACGACATCGATGTCGGCCATGTTCCGGTCACACGGCTCGGCGTAGAGAAAGGCACCCAGCGCCCCCCCCTTGACCAGCATGACCGGGATCCCCTCGGCCACGAGTTCCGCGACTGTCTTGGTGAGCAGGCGTCGCACCGCCATGAGCCGGAAATCGGAGAGCGCCGCCACGCCCTGCAGCTGCGACGCCGCTGCGCTCGGAACGGGAAGATCGTAGTCGCGAAGCGTGCGCCACACGCTTCCGGCCACGCCCTCCTTGAGGACGATGCCGACAAAGCGATCCCAGTCGATTCCGCGCCCGACCAGCGTGTGTGCCGCGCTCTCCGACTCGCGCGGAGCGGCCAGCCGGAAGAAGAGCGCTTCCGCCGGGCGCAAGACGGCGCTCGACGGCACGTCGACGTCGGCGTTGCGCACGCCCGAACTGGTCGCCGTGGCGGTACTCACCGCTCTTGCGTCCCGACGAGCTTGACGTCGGTGAGCTCGGTAAAGGTCGCCACGTGCTCGCCGAAATCGCCGATCACTTCGCCTCCGTACTCCACCCACGCATGCGCCTCGACCTTGCCCTGGCGATCGCGCACACCAATCCGGATGCGCCCGCCGTCCAGTCCGTCGCGCTGCAACATCTTCATGAGCGCCATCGACTGCACGAGACACGTGGGACGGATCACCCCGAAGGCCGACGCCCGCCGAATCGCCAGTGCCAGCGCGCGCGCCTCGGGGAGGCGAGCCGGATCACCCGCCACGGGCGCGTCGTCGCGCGGCGATACCAGACGCCCGGTCTCGCGCGTGGACAGCAGGAAGCGCGCGTGCAGCAGTGAAAGCTGCGCGCGTACCAGGTTCCATCCCTCAGTCGGGGAAACGGACAGGAGCTTGAGATACGACCGCGCCCGTCGCCCGACGCGTCTGAGTCGCCGGCGCATGCGCCACAAGATATCGTGCACAGTCGAGTCGGTCGCCCTCACTCCTGTCACTGCGCCCACGGAGCCTCGCCCTCTGTCGCTCGCAACGTCGTTGATTCTATCGTGATTTGCATCACCCTGATACCCGCAATTGTGGTGCCTCTCCCCCCGCTAAGACAACGTGTGGCATGCTCCCTGCCACCAGTACCATACGCAGAACCCGTCACACCCACGTCATGACCCTCCTGGAACTCGCCAAGCATCACCGCAAGGCCGGTCGACTCGCCGAAGCCGCCGCGACGCTGGAGCAGGCGGTGCGCGAATCGCCGATGGATCCGGAACTTTGGTTCCAGGGCGGGACGCTCGCCATCAAGCTGAAGGAGTTCGCCTTCGCCCGGTCGCTCTTCGATATGGTGGCGAGGGTCAATCCCACCGATGCGCAGGCGATATACAACGCCGGCTACTGCCACTTCCGCCTTGGCGAGCCGGAAGCTGCGCTGGCTGCCTACGAGCGGGCGGTTGCGATCGATCCCGGCTTCGTGCGCGCGCACATCGCCCGTGGGCAGCTGCACTACATCCTGGGGAATGACGAGGCGGGGCGATTGGCGTTCGACACGGCGCTTGCCCTCCCGCGCCCGGCCGCGGCCGGCGACCTGGAACTGCGCGCCTTGGTGCGGGTGGTTCGCGAAGAGTTCACGGAAGGGTGGCGCGAGTTCGACGAGTCATGGCGCGAAGCGCGACAGAACTCGCTGTCGGCCGTTCGTGTCTGGGACGGAAGCCAGGACCCCACGGCCACCGTTTGCCTCACGGTCGATGGCGGCTTTGGCGACACGTTGCTCTTCATCCGGTTCGCGCAGCAGGTGCGCGCTCGCGTGGGGCATCTGGTGGCGTCGATAGAGCCGGCGCTCGCCCCGCTGCTCGGGGGAGTTGCCGGCATCGACGCCGTGCTGCGGGATGCGAGCGCCTTCACGCCGGACATGCAGGTGAGTGGACTGTGGACGCTCCCTCGAAAGCTCGGGACGACGCGTGCATCGATCCCAGCCGAGGTTCCGTACCTCCCGTGTCCCACGGAGGGGCCGCGGCTTTCACCCACCGACCGGCTCCGCGTCGGGCTCGTCTGGTTCGGGGGGAGCGACTGCGCGCACGACTTCGACCGGTCGTGCCATGACGTCTCGCGACTCGCGCCGCTGTTCGGCGTTCCCGGCATCGAGTGGCACCTGCTGCAGCCCGGGGTGACGGCGGCCGCACTCGGCGCGGCGCGGGGCGAGGCCCACGTCGTCCCGTTGCCGACGGTACGCCATTTCGGGGACACCGCCTTCGTGCTGCGACAGCTCGACCTGGTGATCAGCGTGGACACCGCGATCGCCAACCTGTCGGCCGCGTTAGGCATCCCGACCTGGATCCTGGTCCCGACGATCCCGGAGTTTCGCTGGCCCATCGGGGCCGTGCGCTCGCCGTGGTACCCCAAGGCCCGTCTCTTTCGGCGGCGGCACACCCGCGATTGGGATTCGGTGGCGCAGGCGGTCGTCCGCCAGCTGCACGAGCGGCTGGCGGCCGGAAGCGACGAGGACCTTCCCGGGTACCGGCGCCTGGATTTGGCATGAGCCCGGGCGCGGCCGGGGAAGGCGTTCCCGTCGCCACCGATGGCGGCGATGCCAAGGTACTGGCGACGGCCCGCGACCACCGCATGCACGGGCGGTTCGATGCGTGCAGCGCGCTGCTGCAGGAGATCCTGGGCCGCGACCCGATGCACGTCGGCGCCATGCTCGAGGGCGCGCTGCTCTCGCTGGACGTTGGCGACTATCCCGTCGCCGAGCGGTTCCTGCAGGCGTGCCGCCTGTTCGACCCGCGCAACGCCGACCTGTTGCTGCTGTCGGGGTCCAGTGCGTTCTACCAGCGCGATCCGGAGCGAGCCATTCCCTACCTGCGCGACGCGGCGCGCCTCGCGCCCGGCTCCCTCGACGTGCGCATCGCGCTCGCCCAGATCCTGTATTCGGCCGGCTTCGATGCCGACGCCCGTGGCGAGATGCACACGGCCTTCACGCTGGCCGCCGTCCCCGGGTCGGACGAAGGGATGCGGCGGTCGCTGGCACGCATCGCCGATGGCGACTGGGACGCTGGGTGGCGCGAGTTTGCCTTGCACTGGGAAACGAAGTTTGCCGCTCACTTCCGGGAGGCGCGGTGGTGGCGTGGCGAGCCGCTCGGCGACGAGGACCTGCACGTCGTGGCGTACGGCGGGCTGGGCGACTCGATCTTCTTCGCGCGCTTCCTCCCGGTGGCGGCCGCCCGCGCCCGCCAGCTGCACCTGTGCGTGCCGGCGCCGCTGCAACGGCTCCTGTCGGGTGTGCGCGGCGTGGCGTCGCTGACACCGGCGGTCGACGCGATCCCGCACGGTGCCGTGGTGACCTCGCTGTGGCACCTGGCATGGCTGTTGGGCGGGGAACCCGACCGGTATGCCCCCGAACCGTACCTGGTTGCCCCTGACGACGGCCCGCGCCTGGAGCCTACGCGCGGATTGCGTGTCGGGATCGCATGGGCCGGGAGCGCCAGGGCCGGGCACAACGTCGATCGGTCGCCGCCGTCGCTCGCGACCTTGTCGCCGCTGCTCGCGGTGGAGGGGGTGACATGGCTCGGGCTGCACCCGGAGCCCGCGGCGGCCGCCGAGTGCGCGGCCCTGGGAATCGGGGCGCTGCCGCCGGTGCGCGACTTTGCCGACACGGCGGCGGTGCTGCGCCAGCTGGACCTCGTGATCACCGTCGACAGCTCGGTGTCGAACCTGGCGCCGGCGTTAGGCATCCCGACGTGGGTGTTCTGCACGCGCATTCCCGAGATGCGATGGCCCGCGGGGGCGGCGCGCTCGCCCTGGTTCCCGTGGGCGCGCCCCTTCCGCCGCCGGTCGCTGGGCGACTGGGAGGCGGTCGCCCGTGCCGCCGCCGGCGACCTGCGCCAGCGCGTGGCAACCGGCGCCGACCCCGACCTGCCTGCGTACCGTCGGCGTTAGGCGCGGTGCCAGGCGGCGATCTCGTGCGATGCCGCTTGCAGCTGCTGGAGGTCGCGCACGAGCTCGAGCGTGTACACGGGGACGCTGGCCACCACGTCGACCACGCGCGAGACGTGGCGCTGCCCCTCGCGGTCACCCAGCAGCGCCCCCATCTTCGCGAAATGCGACAACGCAATGATGGCGTCAATCGAGCCTAACGCGACCCGTCGCACGGGAACCGTCGCCTCCTCCGGCGCCTTCGAGGCTATGACATAGAGCGCCGCCAGCGGCAACGGCTGCGAGGCAACCTGGTCACCGTGCATCGTGTCCACCACGCGCCACCGCGGCAGGTCGGGCGCGCGCAGGTCGCGCGTGCGCGGGAAGTGCGCGGCACTCTCCTGCCGCAACCGGACGCTGGGAACGCCGGGGACCACGCGAATGGGTGATCCCGGGAGGATCGCCAGCGCATCGTCCGAGACGAGCTGCGCCCCCTCATACGTCATCGCCGCTGCCAACGTCGACTTCCCCGTGAACTTGGGCGCCATGAAACCGATCGCGCTGCCGTCGATGGCCACCGCGCTCGCATGCAAGGTGACCGCCCCTTCGGCGTGCAGCATCGTCGCCATCACACGCCCGAGAATGTCCATCGACGCCAAGTCGTGGTCGCAGCCGGCTCCCGGCCACCAGCGAATCTCGCCGCTCGCCGCCGACAGGTCGAAGGTCCCGCTATCGGTATAGGTGAGGCGATACGCCCCGGGGCCCAGCAGGTCGAGCGTGACCGTCGCACCGTAGGCCACATCCTCCGTCCCGATACGCGTCGCACCAGGAACCTCGGGCGGCGTCCCCGGCAGCGACACGAGGCGCCACTCCGCAGGCGTCCCGTCAGCAGCCGCTTCATGCAGCTCGGCTAGCGGGTGGTCGCTCTCGACCAGGCGCCCGAAGGCGCGATATCGTCTGGGTGTCATGGTCTGCAGTTACCGTCAGTACTGCGAAAGCCCCCCAGTGCGCCGGGCATATCGAAAGGCAAGCGCGATCGCCGCCACACCAACCGACCCGAGCACGAGGATGAAAAGGAGAAGCATCCCGACGTCGCCGAGGACCGTTGAAAACGGCCGCCCCTCGAGCAGGAGCATGCGAAAGGCGCGCAAGCCATATGACAGCGGGACAAATCCCGCGAGCGAGCGCAGCCACGACGGGATGACGTGCACCGGATAGTACACGCCGCCAAGGAAGGTGGACGCGAGCAACACCGCGCTCATCACCGGGCCGCTGGTGCGAAAGGCAATCTGCGACGCCGTCATCAAGAGTCCGAACGGGAGATACGCCGCCGCCAGCAGCATGAGGACGAGGAACGCCTGCGGAACGCTCGTCCACGCGATCGACGCGCCTAACGCAACGCCGCCCACCAGGAGGAGCGTGCTGCGCAGCAGGGTCCAGAGGAAACCGTACGCGGACAGCCCCGCAAAGATCACGACCGGCGGCGTGGGGGTCAGAAAGAGCGAGTCGAGCGTCCCGCTCGTTGCCGCCGTCCCCACATTCGAAGGCACCGTGCCGATCGCCTCGGTGATGATCGTCGTGGCGACCATGCCGGCAAGGACGAACGCGAAGTACTGCCCCCCCTCACCCTGGATGGAGCGCGCCATGGTCCCCTGCAGCGCGCCGGCGACGAAATAGAGCGGCACCACCGTGGCCGCCAGGCCGATGAGCGAAAAGACGGTCGCCAGCCGATAGCTCGACGCCGCGCGCCAGGACGTCCGCACCATCGCAAGGATGACTCTCATGGGTCCCCCCCACGCTGCGCCACCACCCGCTCCAGGAGTTCACCCAACGAAAGCCCCATGCGCTCGAAGCGCGACACCACGACGCCGTCGGCCACGAGACGGCGTAGCGTTTCCGATGCCTCGTTCGCCGTCCCGAGATCGGGGAACTCAACCACACTCCAACCGTCATGGGTCGCGAGCTCGTCGAGCAACCGCGCGCCGCTGCGCCGCAGCGAGGGATGGCCAGCGTCGCGCACCCACGCGCGATACACGTGATCGGCGAACTGATCGGCGAGTCGCGCGGCGGTGTCGATGGCGAGGACCCGACCGCGATCCAGCACCAAGACGCGGTCGCAAAGCCCGAACGCCTCCTCCGCCATATGCGTCGCGAGGACGACGGTTCGGTCACGCGTCACGACTTGCTCCCTCACGAAATCCCGGAATCGCTGGGCCGAGACCGGGTCCAGGCTCCTCGTCGGCTCATCCAGCAGGAGAATGGGGGGATCGGTCATGAGCGCACGCGCCAGCGACAACCGCTGCTTCATTCCCGACGAGAAGGTCCCCAGCAGGCGCTGCCCAGTGTCCGCAAGGTCGACCAGTCGCAGGACCGAGTCGATCCGATCCTCCACCTCGCCCCGCGGAACGTCATAGAGGGCCGCGAAGAGGCGAAGATTCTCGCGCGCGTTCAGGCGCCAGTTCATCGCCCGCTCGTTGGCGAAGACCACCCCGACCTGCGCCCTCGCCTTGCGCGTCTCCCGCGCCACATCGAATCCCTGCAACTGGATGCGACCGCCCTCGGCGGTCACGAGCCCCGTAATGCACTTGAAGAGCGTCGTCTTTCCCGCGCCATTGGGACCAAGGATGCCGAAGAACTCGCCCCGCGGAACGCTGAACGAAACGCCGCGCAGGCTCTCCACCCACTCCCGATGCGTCGGATGACGAAGGGTCTGCCAGAGCGTGCGATAGCTCGGGAACCGCTTGTGGATCTCGCTGACGACTAGCGCGGACGGGGCCCCGGAATCGTGCGCGCGCGCTTGTCCGTCGACGAGCGTCTCGGTCGTGGTCATGCCGGGAGAATAGTGGCTCGGAGAAGCGGTGGAGAGTCCAACCGGTTCTCGCGCGGAGCTCCTGAGACGCTCACGCCGGAACCGACTGCGTCAACCACACGCGCAAGATGGGCATGCAGACGACGCGCCGCGTCCCCCCGGCGACACGATTGCGGGGCCCCCGCGTCACACATCGTCGCGGAGGAGAGCGAATGGCGCGACCCAGGGTGCGCCTGACGGCGCGACACCGCGAACGCAAAAACGACACATGGGGTCGGATTTCTCCGACCCCATGGTTCCAACAACCCCGGCATTGCTAGCGCGAGATGTTCGGCGCCAGACATACCGTCGGCAGTCCGCCCGGGCCGTAGACGGGAGTGCTCCCGATCGACGTGCCGATGCCGGGAACAGCGAAAGAGTCGCTGCCACCGACGCATCCGAGTTGGGTCAACTCGCGAAACGATCCCAGCCTGATCACCCGCGGTCTCTCATACATGAACACCTCCAGTATCGAGACGCATCGGACTGGATTCCGATGTGCCGGGACAGCCCTGCATGAGACGGGCCGACCGATCAACTTCTGATGCCGCCACCGCAAGGCTGCCCCGGCAGCGCTAATCTTGGGTCGGGGCCAAAAGTCAGCAATGGGTCACGTGGTTGTGTGACATGCGACACACTTCGCTGCACCTCCGCCGCAAGAGCGCGCCGGGCCACCCGCGGCACGGTACCGGCCGGTGTTCTTCCAGCTTCAGGAGTGGTTATCCAGACTCTGGAAATCGGGTCCTGAAAAGCACAAGGGACCGGATTGCTCCGGCCCCAAGGCTTGTCGTCGCCGCGGTTAGCGCGAGACGTTCGGCGCCAGACACACCGTCGGCTGTCCATTCGAGCCATAGATCGGCGTTCCACCGATCGAGGTCCCGATGCCGGGCACGGAGAAGGAGTCAGTCCCCCCCACGCACCCAAGCTGGGTCAGCTGACGGAAAGTGCCGAGACGTACCACGGTCGGCTTCTGGTACATTTCGAACTCCCTTGTCAGGGTTACCGGGCCAGTGCCCCGGCGGCAATGCGGCTCCCCCGCCGCTTTTGAGCGAGTACTGCTCGCTCGAAGTCCTACAGATGCAAGTCCTACGCAAGCACCGTGCAATTTCAGATTTTTCTCACGATCCGGCAACCGGGAAAGCATTGCCGATGTGTGACCTCGCCCACACTTCAGCAAGAATCGTGTACACAGCCTCCAATCCGGCGCTCTCAGGTCGGCCATCGCGCAAGTTAGCACCCACTTCTGACAGCGCCCCGACATCCAGGATCCCCATCTGCGTCAGGATCGAATTCCGAGCGAACTCGTCGATAAGGCCACTCATGCGCTGCTGCAGCGCGCGCTGAAGCAGTCCCTCCGTAGTTCCAGTTGGACGATGGCGATTGCCGGTGACGGAGTGCGGCAACACATCGGTGAGGGACGCACGCATCAGCATCTTTACCTGCCAACCATCTCGCCGCTCCCAGCGCGGTCGCGTGGCTGCAAATCGGAGGAGGCGAGAGTCGGCGAGCGGCGCTCGCAGCTCCACCCCCTCCTTGAGATACAGTCGAAACGCCTCGGCGAAGACGCGCGGAAAGAATGGGTGCGTGAGCAACCAGCGTCGCTCGAAATTAGCGGCGCTCCCCGCCTTGCGACGGTCGGGGAAGTTCGCTTTGTGCCTGGCGGGAAGCCCTACACGTTCGGCGAAGTCGCGTCGAATCCACGGGGGCAACGGGCGATCGAAGGGATCCGGATAGGGGGCGCCGCGAACCGCTGTCAGGAGCGAGTTCCCCAGCGGGCCAACGTTGGGCCACAGCGCGAGCCGAAAGAAGGCCCGCCAGTCGCGTCCCCCCTCCAGACGCCTCCATTCCTTGATTAGTGTGCGCAGCTTCCCGTGGCGAACCAGGTCCGCGAGATACGACGGTTCGCCAGAGAAAAGCTGATCGCCGCCACTACCATTGAGCAGGACCCGCGCCCCCTGCGACCGCGCAGCACGCGCCAGCGCCTCCTGGAACTCGGCGTACGCATGGCCGAACGGTTCATGACGCGTCGACGCGCCGTCTGCAATCGTGGCGAAAATCGGGAGCGTGGTCGCATCGATCCACTGCGTCTCCCCACCGCACAGCTGCAAGACGTCACGAATGACGTCGTCCTCACGCCCAGGATCGCCCTCCGGGTACGATACGGAGACCGCGTGCAGACGTTCCCCCGCATCGCGGCGTGCGAGCGCGTACACGGCCGTGGAGTCTCGTCCGCCGCTCAACCCGACCGTCACCTCGCCGGTGGCGGGGAGACGCTCACGCACCGCCGCCTCCATCAGTTGGCGCAGCTCGACCTTCGCCTCCTCGAACGGCACCGCGGGTCGCTCGTCGCCGAGGAAGGTCGGGGGAGAGAAGGTGCTCACGCGCTCGACGCTTCGGGCTATGTCGCTCGCAGCGAGCGAGGCGCGGACCATCGATCCAGCCGGCACGAGCTCGACGCCGAGGTAGGCCGACTCGCGCGGTGACTCATAGCGCCCGGCGGCCGCCTCGGCGAGCCAGGGGACGTTGAGGCGGGCGTCGACTCCGGGAAGATGCGTGAGGGGGGACGCCTCGCTCGCGAAGGCAATGGAGTCGCGTGTCGCCGCGAAATAGAGCGATCGAAGCCCACCCCAGTCGCGGGCGGCGAGGAGCGTCCGAGTCGAGGCATCGATGGCGACGAATGCGTAGTCACCCTCGAGACGCTCGATCGCTCGCTCGCCCCAGGCGTCGAGGGCGGCGGCGATCAGGTCGGACGGGGTGCGCGAGGCGAGTTGCGCCCCTGCCGCCCGGAGCTCGGCAATCAGGTCGTCGATGTAGTAGAGCGTCGCATCGCTGGCGACCGAATACTGGCCGTATCGCCCGATGGCCGTCCCCGTCCACGCCGTCTGCCATTGGAAGGGCGAGGCGCCGAGCCATGATCCGGGCTGGGCCGCGACGATGGTCGGGGTGTCGCCGCGGAGCGACTGGCGGGTGAGGAGCGCCCCTATGAGGGTGTCGCCGCGCTGCTGCAACGGACCACACCAAGTCGCCAGCGCGGTCATGTTGACGGGGGAGGTAGGCGCGACCGGGAGGAGGGGACGCGACGGCGTCCCCGGCCTCGGTTACGCCAGCGGCTCTACGAGTTCCTGCGCCGCGAACTCGGCCAGCAACTCCTCGACGTCGGCCCGAATGATGTCCGCCGTCACGTCGGTGTACTCCTGGGCGAGCAGGGCCACCATGGCGTCCAGCGACTCGGTCACGGGAGGGAGGAGGTTCCAGACGCGGGCCCCCACGGAATTGACCGAGAAGTAGACCTCGAGTTCGGGCGAGAAGATCAGCCCTCCGTCGGCGAGCGTCTTGAAGATCACGTCCGACTTGGGCTTGGGCAGGCGAATGTTAGCCATGCTCATCGACATTTCGACGCTCAGCTGATTGGAGGAGGCCATGACGTACAGCAGCCCCATCTAAGTCAACTTGCGTGCCAGATAGGACGAGCGCCCGCCCGAGGCGTAGCCCGGGCGAGCGCGTCGAACGGATGGCGTCGAGGGAGAGACTACCAGCGGTAGTGCGCAAATGCCTTGTTCGCCTCGGCCATGCGGTGTGTGTCCTCCTTTTTCTTCACCGCGTTCCCCTCACCCTTGGACGCCGCAATCACCTCGGCCGCCAGCTTTTCGGCCATCGACTTCTCGTTGCGCTCGCGCGAGTACGAGATCAGCCAGCGCATGGCGAGCGCGGTGCGGCGCTCGGGACGCACCTCGACGGGCACCTGGTAGGTGGCGCCGCCCACGCGGCGCGACTTGACCTCGATAACCGGCTTGAGGTTGGCGAGCGCCTGCTTGAAGACGTTCACGCCCGGCTGGCTCGTGCGGGACTCCACGAGGTCCATGGCGCCGTAGAAAAGGCGTTCGGCGGTCGACTTCTTTCCCTGGAACATCAGGGAGTTGATGAACTTCGAGACAGTCTGGCTGTCGTAGCGCGCATCCGCGAGAACGGGACGCTTCACCGACTTCTTGCGGCGGCTCACTTCTTCTTACCTCCGGCGGGGGCGCCCGCCTTGGGCTTCTTGGTGCCGTACTTGGAACGGCTCCGGTTACGACCGTTGACGCCGGCGGCGTCGAGGGTCCCGCGGACGATGTGGTAGCGCACCCCAGGCAGGTCCTTCACACGGCCACCGCGCACGAGCACGATCGAGTGCTCCTGCAGGTTGTGCCCTTCGCCCGGGATGTAGGCGATGACTTCGATCTGGTTCGTGAGGCGAACCTTGGCCACCTTGCGCAGGGCCGAATTCGGCTTCTTGGGCGTGGTGGTGTAGACGCGGGTACAGACCCCGCGGCGGAAGGGATTCGCCTTGAGCGCCGGCGACTTCTCCTTCTTGAGGACGTCCTTGCGCGCGCGCCGGACGAGCTGATTGATCGTTGGCATTCAGAAACAGTTCGTGAATCGACTTCTACGTGGATCGCCCATTCAGGCGGCACGGAACAGAAAAGTGAACTTAGACGGGCCCCGCCGCCGAGGCAAGGTAGCCGGCCGAGGAGTTTGTGGCGCGAGTGCAGGCTACCACTCCCCCGTGGCGGCGAGGACCGGGAGGGCGTCGCGTTCCCGGACGCCGTCGGCGAAGGGCCCCAGCAGGTGGGCTATCCCATTGGCGTAGTAGGACACCAGCGCTCGCCCCCTGGGGAGGACGAGGTACCCCCCTCCCTCCCGCGCTATCACCTTCCGCATGCGGAGCATCCGGTAGGCCCGTTCGAAGACCTCCTCGATCGTCCGCTCGCCTTGCAGGACGCGGGCGTTGACCTCGGGGAGGACGCCGCGAAGCTCCTCCATGCGGGAGAGCAGCTGGGTGCGCGACACGAAATCGGCGGGGAAGGTCTGGAGGGCCGCACACGCCAAGGCGACCGGGGTGACCGGCACCAGGTCGCCAATCCGATCCATCGACATGTCGCAGAAGCGCTGCACATGTCCCAGCCGCTCATGCCGCTCCAGCGCAAAGAGGGAGATGCCGTCGCGCTCGAGCCCATCGATCCAGTCGCCGACGGAGATGGGGGTCCCCACCATCACCGCGGCGCGGCCGTAGCGGCGCCAGCGCCCCGTGAGGATGCGGCCGACGTTCCATCCCAGGTAGCTCGCCACCTCACGAAGCTGCTCCCATCGGGTGCTGTGCGGCCGGCCGTCGCGCGCCGCCAGCTCGCGAATGAGGGTGCGATCCTCGATGACGCGGTCGTAGCTGATGGCCACCGGCATCACGAACATCCGCGAGCGAAGGTGCGGTTCGCGGGCCACGCCTAACGCGTAGTCGAGGAGCCCGATCTTCGCCGGGCGCAACCGCCCGTCGCGCGTGAGCCCGCCCTCCGGGAAGATCCCCTGTGTCACGCCGTTCATCGTGATGAGCTGCACGTAGCGCTCGAGCACCACGTGGTACAGCGGCTCGCGATAGCGCCGCCGGATGAAATAGGAGCCAAACGACTTGAAGATGTGCTCCAGCGGAAAGGCGCGCGCCCACTCGCCCACCGCATACGAGATCGAGACGTCGCCCGCCAATGCATACGCCACGAGGACGTAGTCGGCGTTGGACCGGTGATTCATCAGGTAGATGATGATCGAGTCGCGCGGGAGCCCCTTGAACGGGTCCGGGCGCACGGCGTCCACACTCACCTTGTAGAAGAAGTTGAGCACGGTGCGGCTGGCGGCATAGCCGAGCCGGTAGTAGGCGAGGATGTTGAAGAAGGGGATGATCTCGTCCAGATAGCGGCGCACACGGAGCCACGTTTCGTCGGCGGATGCGCCGTGCTCGCGGGTGTGCTCGTCAACGGCGCGCGCGATGACTTCATCCGCGAGCAGGGCGGCAACGATCGTGTGCTTCTTGGTGAGCTTGAACCGATCGACACGCGAGCGAAACCGCAGCACCGAGCGGCGGGCGGCGCGATCGAGGGTGGTGCGCGCGAGCCACCAGAGGCCCAGCAGCACCAGGAGGAGAACGATCAGGAATGCAATCGTGCGATAGGGCACGCGCCAACTTCCCGGTGCATGGAGCGGGCGTCAAGGCGACTGCAGGCGCGGCGCCGCACGCGTTGCCGAGTCTAATGGGCCCGAGTCGACCGGGCCGACGCTGGACGCCTTCCCATTCAATCGCCAGCTTGGGGGGATGCGAACTCCGTGGTCGTCCCCCAACGGTCGCGTGCGCGGCGCGAGGATGGCGATGACGCCTGCCATGGCGCTGACGCCTGCCATGGCGCTGACGCTTCCCATCGCGCTGATGACGGCGGCCACCGCTGCCGGAGCGCAGGGATCGGTTCGCGGCGAGGTCCTCGCCGGGCCACAGCGCGCACCGGTACGTGGCGCGACGGTGAGCGTCGCCGGTGGCACCGCGCGCGTGGCCACCGACTCGCTCGGACGCTACGCGCTGCTCGCGGTCTCCTTCGGGGAGAAACGCGTGATTGCGGCCGCGCCAGGATTTCGCGCCGAGACGGTCACGGTCGACCTGGACGTCGACGTCCTCGAGATCTCGCCCATCGTGTTGCAGCCGGCGGTGCAGACGCTGGCCGGCGTTGCCGTGACGGGCGAGGCGTCGACCATCGCGGCACGCCTCTCGGGGTTCGCGGAGCGTCGCAAGTTCGGCAACGGGACGTTCATCGATCGAACGATGCTGGAGCGGTTTGCGAACCGGCAAACGGCTGACGTACTCGCGGCCCTGGCTCCCGGGGTCCAGGTTCGCCGGGGACGCGGAATGAAGGCGTGGGCGTCATCGGGGCGTTCGTCGGTTACCGCTGGCGGCGCCTTCGGGCAGGCAGGCGGTTTCCAGCTCGACCGTTCCGACATTGCCGCGGGCGCACGCCCCGCCTGTTACATGGACGTGTACCTCAACGGCGCGCTGATCTACAACTCGAAAGGTGGGGCCGTGCCGCTGCACGACCTCAACAGCATCCCCCCGGAGCAGATCGAGTCCATCGAGGCCTACGCCAGCGCCTCGCAGGTCCCCGCCCAGTTCAACCGCACCTCCGGCGGCTGCGGCGTGCTCGTGATCTGGACGCGCAGCTGAGGGCGCAGCATTCGCGTTGGACCAGAAGCCAGGTCATGAACGGTCGCCGGCGCGCCGGCGCCCTGCACCGCCAGGAAACGTCGACCATTTGTGAGATGATCGGTTGCGTTTCGAGGCGACACCACCCTCGAAACGCACGACGCCCGGGCTCGCGCCCGGGCGTCGTGCTTTCCGTCACCTGCAACGCCGTAGGGTTTACAGGTCGTCGTTCCCGAAGCTGAACGTGCTGTCGGCAAAGCTCGCCGAGAAGACACTCGGCAGCGGCTCGTCGTTCATCGGAAGCTGCGGTGCCACGTCTGGCAGCTCCGCCCCCTCGATCTCCACGTCGTTGTACCGGTACTGACCGGTGCCGGCGGGAATGAGGTGCCCGATGATGATGTTCTCCTTGAGCCCCATGAGGTCGTCCCGCGCGCCGCGGATCGCGGCGTCGGTCAGCACTCGCGTGGTCTCCTGGAACGAGGCCGCCGAGATGAACGACTGCGTCGTCAGCGACGCCTTCGTGATCCCGAGGAGGAGTGGTTCGGCCGTCGCCGGCTTCTCCTTCCGCTTCTTCGCGCGATCGTTCTGCTCGCGGAAGACCTGCTTGTCCACGTGCTCGCCCTCGAGGAACTCCGTGTCGCCCGGATCGACGATACGAACCTTCTGCAGCATCTGCTTCACGATGACGCCGATGTGCTTGTCGGAGATCTTCACGCCCTGCAGGCGGTAGACTTCCTGCACTTCGTTGAGCAAGTACTCCTGCACCGCACGCGGCCCCTTGATGCGAAGGATGTCGTGCGGGTTGACCGGCCCTTCGGTGAGGCGGTCACCGGCGCGCACGCGGTCGCCCTCGTGCACGCGCAAGTGCTTGCCCGCCGGCACCTCGTAGAGCTGCGACTCGGCGCCCTCGTCCACAACCCACTGCGTGTTTTCAACGCGGGCCGGCGTGACGAACACCTCGCGCTTTCCTCGCTTGATGTCGCCGAACTTCACGACACCGTCGACCTCGGAGATGGTCGCCGGGTCCTTCGGGCGACGTGCCTCGAAGAGCTCGGCCACACGCGGGAGACCGCCGGTGATGTCGCGCGTCTTGTACGCCTCACGCGAGACCTTGGCGATCGTGTCGCCGGCGTGAATCTCATCGCCGTCTTCGGCCACGAGCACCGCACCGACCGGGATGACGAAGTCGCGAACGCGCTTCTCCTTCCCGCCCTTGGTCTGCCAGATCTCGATGTGCGGATGGAGCTTCTTCTCGCGATCCTCGATGATCACGCGCTGGCGCAAGCCGGTGAGTTCATCGAGCTCCTCGGAGACCGACTCGTCCTCGACGATGTCGACAAACCGGATCGTGCCTTCGATGTCGGCGAGAATCGGGTTGGTGTACGGGTCCCAGGTGAAGATCACCTGGTCCTTCTTCACGTCGTCGCCGTCCTTGACGAAGAGCGTGGCGCCGAGCGGCACCGCCAGGCGCGCGCTGATGGCGGAGTTCTTGTCGGCCGACGCGCGGATGGTGATCTCGCCTTCGTATGACGTGACGATGTCCTGTCCTTCGCGGTTCTTGACGAGGACGAGGCGATCGCCAAACTCGACGACACCGGCCACCTTGGACTTGCGGGCCGTCTGCTCGGCGATACGGGCAGCGGTCCCACCGATGTGGAAGGTGCGGAGCGTGAGCTGCGTGCCCGGCTCACCGATCGACTGGGCGGCGATGATGCCGACCGCCTCGCCGAGGTCGACCATCTTCATGGTCGCCAGGTTGCGCCCGTAGCACATGCGGCACAGCCCGCGCTTGGCTTCGCAGGTGAGGACCGAGCGGATCTTCACCGTCTCGATCCCCGACTCCTCGATGGCGTGCGCGGCCTCCTCGTCAATGAGCTGCCCGGCTTCGGCGAGGACGACCTGGCGCCCCGCCTCGTCGCTGACGTGCGGATCCACGACGTCTTCGGCGGCGACGGTGCCGACGATGCGCTCGGAGAGCGCCTCGATGACATCCTCGCCTTCCTTCAGCGCGCCGATTTCCAGCCCCTGGATGGTGCCGCAATCCTCCTCGGCGATCGTGACGTCCTGCGCCACGTCGACGAGTCGGCGCGTGAGGTAGCCGGCGTCGGCGGTCTTGAGCGCCGTGTCGGCAAGTCCCTTGCGCGCGCCGTGCGTCGAGATGAAGTACTCGAGCACGGAGAGCCCTTCGCGGAAGTTCGACTTGATCGGGCTTTCGATGATCTCGCCGATGCCACCGGTGAGCTTCTTCTGCGGCTTGGCCATGAGGCCGCGCATCCCCGCCAGCTGGCGGATCTGGTCGCGGCTACCACGGGAGCCCGAGTCGAACATCATGAACACCGGGTTGAAGCCCGCATGCGACTCGCGCATCGCCTTGACCATGGCGTCGGCGATGTCGGAGTTCGCGTGCGTCCAGGTGTCGATGACTTTGTTGTAGCGTTCGCCGTTGGTGATGTTGCCCGTCTGGTAGGCGCGCTGGAAGCGTTCGACGCGGTCTTCCGCTTCCTTGAGCAGCGTTTCCTTGTCGCCGGGGATGTGCAGGTCCTCGATGCCGATCGACACGCCGCCGCGGGTGGCGTTGGCGAAGCCGAACTCCTTGAGGCGGTCGAGGAACTCCACGGTCTTGGCGAGTCCGGCGCGGCGGAACGTCTCGAAGACGAGTTCGCCTAACGCCTTCTTCTTCATGTCGCGGTTCTGGAATGCCACCTCGGCGGGGATAATCGCGTTGAACAACACGCGTCCCACGGTGGTGGTGACCCAGCGCTTCTCGCCATCGCGATCGACGAGGAAGCGAACCGCGGTGTGGTGCTTGGCGCGGCCGGTGGCGAGCAGCATCTCCGCCTCGGCGGTGGAGCCGACGGCGCGCAGTGCGGCCGACGCCTTCGCGTCGCGGGAGAGCTTGTCGAAGTCGGCGGTCTGCTTCGTGGCGAAGTAGCAGCCGAGCACGATGTCCTGCGACGGCTCGGAAATCGGGCGACCGTCGGACGGCTTGAGGATGTTGTTCGAGGAGAGCATCAGGAGGCGTGCCTCCAGCTGGGCCTCGAACGACAGCGGGACGTGCACCGCCATCTGGTCACCGTCGAAGTCGGCGTTGAAGGCCGCGCACACGAGCGGGTGAATGCGGATGGCCTTGCCCTCGACGAGGACCGGCTCGAACGCCTGGATTCCCAGGCGGTGCAAGGTGGGCGCGCGGTTCAGCAGAACCGGGTGCTCGCCGATGACGGCCTCGAGGGCATCCCACACCTCGGGCTTCATCTTGTCGA